>DASPOP010000093.1:0-8693 GCA_035625955.1 Steroidobacteraceae bacterium
GCCATGCGCTTGTTGAGATTCTGGCGCGTGGTGCGCAGCATGTTGTCGCCGGCGCGCGCATCGAGCCGCACGTTGACGGCCGGACCCTCCTGGGACTGGCCGCTGGTCGCGTTGGTGAGCTGATCACCGGTGGCGATGACCTCGCGCTTCAGCAGTATCGGCCGCCCGATGCGGGTGTGGGTATAGAGCTTCGAGCCGAGCGGCGCGCGCCCGAGCTGCTCGGCCTCGAGGGCGCTGTTCTGCATATCCTCGAGGCGGAACTCGAGGGTCGCGACCCGGCCGAGAATGTCCTTCACCTCGGCGGAGTTCTGCACCCCGGGCAGCTGCACGTTGATGCGGTCGATGCCCTGGCGCTGCACGATCGGCTCGGACACGCCGAGCTCGTTCACGCGGTTGCGGAGCGTCGTGATGTTCTGCTGGATCGCGTAGTCCTGGCGTTCGCGGATCTGCGCGGTCGTCATCGCCGCCTCGATCACCGGTCCCGCGGTGTCGCTCGCAGCGGTGATCGCGAGACCCTGCAACGGCTGATTGAGCGCACTGCGCGCCGCACCCGCGTCCGCCCCGGGGGCGAGCTGGATACGGATCGTGCTGGCCTGGCCGCCGGCGCCGACCGCCACATCCTTGAAGGGCACGTTGGCGGTGGTGAGCGCGCGGCGGGCATCGGTCGCGTAGCCTTCGAGCGCCTGGCTGACGGCGGAGTTCACGTCCACCTGGTAGAGCAGGTACAGCCCGCCGCGCAGGTCGAGTCCCAGGGGCATGGGCTTCAGGCCCAGCGTGCGCAACGCCTCGGGCGTGCGCGGCGCAAACGACACCGCCGTGATGTAGGTGTTCTTGAAGTCCTCGTTGCCGTTCACCGCATCGCGCGCCGCCAGCTGATCGGGCACGCTGCCAAAGCGCACCATCAGGCGCCCCTGATCGACGTAGCCCTTCTCGAAGCGCACGCCGTGCGTCTTGAGGAACGACTCGACCTGCTGCTCGGCCTCCGGCGTGACCGCGCTGTGATCCTTGCGCGCCACCTGCAGCGCCGGGTCCTCACCGAAGACGTTGGGGAGCGCGAAGACAAACGCGAGCAGCAGCACCGCCGCGACCAGGATGGACTTCCAGCGGGCGTACTCCAGCATCTCTAAGCGCTCTTCAGCGTGCCCTTGGGCATGAGCTGCGAGATCTGAAAGCGCTGCACCTTGACGCGCACTCCTTCGGCGACCTCGAGCGTGACGAAGGTGTCGCCGACCTCGGTCACCTTGCCCAGCATTCCGCCGTTGGTGACCACTTCATCGCCGGCGGCGAGCTTCGACACCAGCGCCTGGTGCTCGCGCGCCTTCTTCTGCTGCGGCCGGATCAGGAGGAAATAAAACACGCCGACGAACAGCACCATCATCAGCAGCGGCGCGAACTGGCTGGTGGGGCCGGGCGCAGCCTGCGCCCAGGCGTCGGAGATCAGAGGGTTCATGTAGTTAAGTCCCGGAAGCGAAAAGGGCGGCATTATGCCACAGCGTCAGCCCTCGTCCGCCGTCCGGCGAGGAACCCCCGCGCCCAGGACTCGAGCTGCCCCGCCGCCAGGGCGACGCGCATTGCACGCATCAGCCCGAGATAGAAATGCAGGTTGTGGATGGTGTTAAGTCGCGACCCCAGGATCTCGTTGCAGCGGTCGAGGTGCCGCAGGTAGGAGCGCGTGTAGTTGCGGCAGGTGTAGCAGCTGCAGGCGGCATCGATCGGCGCGAGATCCTGGCTGTAGATGCTGTTGCGGATGTTGATGACGCCGCTGGCGGTGAACAGGTGGCCGTTGCGCGCATGGCGGGTCGGGATGACGCAGTCGAACAGATCGATGCCGCGCAGCACGGCGTCGACGATGTCCTCCGGCCGGCCGACTCCCATCAGGTACCGGGGCCGGCCGGCCGGCATGTGGGGAACGAGGCCTTCGAGGACCCGCAGCCGCTCCTCCTCCGACTCCCCGACTGCCAGCCCGCCGACCGCGAGGCCGGGCCAGTCGAGGCGCTGCAGCATCTCGAGCGAGGCGAGGCGCAGCGACAGGTGCATGCCGCCCTGGACGATCCCGAACAGGCCACCGGGCGGGGCTTCGGCGTCCGGGCGGTGGTAGTGGGCGTGGCTGCGCGCCGCCCAGCGCATCGAGCGCTCCATCGACTCGCGCGCCTCGGCTTCGGTGGCCGGATGCGCAGTGCAGTCATCGAGCACCATGGCGATGTCGGAGCGCAGCGCGCGCTGTACGTCCATCGAGTCCTCGGGAGTGAGGCGCACCTCGCGCCCGTCGATCGGCGAGCGGAAACGCACGCCCTCCTCGCTGATGCGCCGCAGGCTCTCGAGACTGAACACCTGGAAGCCGCCCGAGTCGGTGAGGATCGGACCCTGCCAGTGCATGAAGCGGTGCAGGCCGCCGTGCGCCGCGATCACCGCGGCTCCCGGGCGCAGCATCAGGTGAAAGGTATTGCCGAGCACGATCTGCGCACCGAGCCCGGCGAGCTCCTCCGGGGTCATCGCCTTGACCGTGCCGTAGGTGCCCACCGGCATGAAAGCCGGAGTCTCGACCACCCCGTGCGCCGTCGTGAGGCGGCCAAGCCGCGCGGCACCGGCGCTCGCCGTCACGCTGAAAGTCGGTCTCACGCGGCCCTCGCGGTCAGCAGCATTGCATCACCGTAGCTGAAGAAGCGGTAGCGCGCCGTAATCGCGTGCCGGTAGGCGCCGAGCACCGCCTCGCGTCCGGCGAAAGCGCATACCAGCATGAGGAGGGTCGACTCCGGCAGGTGGAAGTTGGTGAGCAGCGCATCGCTCACCTGGAAGCGGAACCCCGGCGTGATGAATAGCCGCGTCTCCCCGCTCCAAGGCGACAGCGTCAGCGCAGTGCGACTGTCTGGCACCGCGAGCGCCGGCGCCGTGCGACTGTCCGGCACCGCGGGCGTTCCGTCCGCGGCCGCGCGCGCGGCCGCTTCGAGCGCGCGTATCACGGTGGTACCGACCGCCACGATCCGGCCGCCGCGTGCGCGCGTGCGCATCACCGCCTCGCAGGTCGCGCGGCTCACGGTCACCTGCTCGGCGTGCATGCTGTGGGAAGCGAGATCATCCACCCGTACCGGCTGAAAGGTTCCGGCGCCGACGTGCAGCGTGACGCAGGCGCGCTCGACGCCGCGCGCCTCGAGCGCCGTGAGCAGGGCCGCGTCGAAGTGCAGGCTCGCGGTGGGCGCGGCCACCGCACCGCGCTCGCGCGCGAAGATGCTCTGATACCGCTCGCGGTCGCTCGGCAGCGGCGGGCGGTCGATGTAAGGCGGCAGCGGCACCGCTCCCCAGCGCTCGAAGAAATCGAGCGCGCCGCCGGGCAGCGCGACGCGCCAGAGGTCCGCCCGGCGCTCGAGCACGCGCACCTCGCCGCCGGCGGTGGCGATCGCAAGCCCTTCGCGCACCGGCTTGCTGGCGGAGAGCTGGACGAGCGCCTCGTTGCCCGCGAGCGCGCGCTCGAGCAGGATCTCGACGTGACCGCCCGTGGGCTTGATCCCGGCGAGCCGCGCCGCCACGACACGCGTGTCGTTGAAAACCAGCAGATCGCCCGGCGCGAGATACGCAGGCAGGTCCGCCACGGCGGCGTCCGTGAGCCCGCCGGCCGGGCCTGCGAGCACCAGCATGCGGCTCGCCGAACGCTCCGCGAGCGGCGTCTGCGCGATCAGCTCGGCGGGCAGTTGATAGGAGAAGTCCTGGCGGTGCACGCGCGCATGTTACACGCACGCCTCGCGCTTACCGGCCCGCCGTACCGCGGCCGCGGCCGGCTCTCAGGTCTGGTCGGTCGGCGCGCGTGTCAGCGCCGTCCTACCGCCGGGCGGAGCCGGTGGCAGCGGCGCCGTGGGCGGCAGCGGCGGCGGCACCGCGCGGTACAGATGGTTCCCGCCGGTCGCGACGTGCTTGTGCTCGGTGCGCGCGGGCAGCGTCGTCGCGAGGTCCAGTGTCTTGCGCATCCTCACGATGCGCAGCGTGACTCTCTCCCCCGGCTGATAGGAGGCGAGGATGCGCGTCGCATGCGAGCCGCTCGAAGGCTCGCGGCCGTCGATGGAGAGAATCACGTCGCCGTCCTCGAGCTTCAGGGCCCCGTCGGCCGGCGCCCGCACGACCAGCACACCCTTGTCGCTGCCGAAGTAGCGCCCGAGCTGCGGCGTCAGGGTCGCGAGCTCCATGTCCATGACCGGGCCGTGCAGCAGCAGCGGCCCGCGCGGCCCGGGCACGAGCTCGGGGACGAAGTTGGGAAAGTCGGCGAAGAAATCTCCGGGTGCTGCCCGGGCTACGACCGTGAAGTCGCGCGAGGAGCCGTCGCGCAGCACGCGGACGCTCACTTTGCTGTCGGGTTTCACCCCCCGCATCAGCCTCATGACCTGCCGCGCAGGGTTCTCACCCTTCACCTCGGTGCCGTTTACCGCGACGATGACGTCGCCCACGTGGATGCCGGCCTCCGCTGCAGGTCCCCCGGGGCTCACCTCGCGTACCGGCGCTCCGGGTCCGCCGCTGGTCGCCTCGAGCTGCACGCCGATGATCGCGCGGCCGTGCATGCTGCCGTCCATGTCCCAGTCGGTGAAGCTTTCGATCACCGGCCGGCTCAGCTGCGCGGTGAGCTCCGCCACCTGGCGCGCCGCCGCGTCGAGCTGCTTGCGCGCCGCCTCGAGTTGCTGCTCGAGCTTCGCCTCGTCGCCTTCGCCGGTGGCGTAAGCCCTGGCGCTATCGGCCAAAGTCCTGGCGCTCTCGGCAGCGGCTGCCGGCGGGTCGGCGAGCGCGACCGTCGGCCGGCAGCTCACGGCCGCGGCTCCCGCCATCAGCACCAGGCTCAAGGTCAGAATCAGGGGACATCGGCTCATGACGGGCTCCTTGAGTTTTCAGCGCGCAGCATCCGCGAGCGTCTCGGCGTAACGGACCTGCACCAGTGAACTGACGAGTTGGGTACGTTCCTGCTGCAGCAGTTGCAGCTGCTCCGCGGGCGCGCTGCCGGCGCGCCCGGCGGTGAGGAGATCATCGACCTGCGCGATGTGATCCTCGAGCGTCTCGACTGCCGCGCGCGTGCCCACGCGCACCAGCGCCGGCTCGTGCGGCATTCTCTCGAGCCAGTACCGCGCGGCGACGTCCTCACGCTCCGCACCGGAAGCGTCGCCGGCGGCCGCCAGCGCTCCCTGGTCCACCGTCACAGCCGCGGCCGGCGGGTGCGGCGGCCCGACACCCGGGCCGAAGCGGATCGCCGTGGCGAGAACCGCGAGTGCGACCACGATGGTGGCGGCGAGCGGCCGCAGGCTTGCTACGCGTGCCGCGGCGGCGGGCGCAGCCTGTGCGCGGCGCCGGAACTCGCGCCAGTCGTAGGGTCCCCCCGCGGCGGCGGGCAACTCCCGCAGCAGCCGTGTGACTTGCTCTAGCTCAGTATGCATGTGGGCCTACTTCCCTGCGGCTCGAACCAGGCGCGGAGCTTGAGATGCGCGCGCGCGAGCTGCGATTTGGAAAAGCTGACGGAGCGGCCGAAGGCCGCGCCGATCTCGGCATGCGAGTAGCCCTCGACCTCGTACATCCACAGGACCGCGCGCGCCGTCGGCGCAAGTGTCGCCAGCGCACGCTCCAGGTCGATGGCCTCGGGCGGCAGCGCCGCGGTGGTGCGCTGCGCGAGTGCGGACACGTGCGTCTCGCCGTCACCCTCGAGGCAAAACAGCATGCGCCGCCAGGGCGAGCGCAGGTGCATGAGGCAGCGCGAGATCGCGATCTGCCGCAGCCAGGCACCGAGCGGCGCCTCCCGGCGAAACTCGGTGAGGCGCTCGAAGAGAATCATCATGGTGTCCTGAAACACGTCCTCGGAGGCGCTGTGATTGCCGACGAGGCGGCGGATAAGCGCGAAGGTCGCCGGCGCCACCGCGGCATAGATCAACTGCCGCGCGCCCTCCTCCCCCGCACACGCCCGCTCCCGCACGTCGTCGGGCACGGTGATTTCCACCAGTCTGGTCACGGAAGTCTTAGATGCGCGAAGTGGCAAAAAGGTCGCAGTCACGGGACGAATGCCGAATATCCCTCCCGATCAGCGGACCGTATACTGGAACCCGGTGCCCGAGTGGCGGAATTGGTAGACGCAGCGGACTCAGCAAGTGATTTGAGCCCTCAGGGAGAAATCCCCGAGGTGAAGCCCGTCAAACTCGGTGAAGGCCCTCAGCGGACTCCGACTCGAGCTGACGCCGAGCCAAGCCCCCGCAAGCGCGGGGGAAGGTGTAGAGAGCAGACGGCGGGCACCTACAGCCTAGATGGCCAGGGTGATGGCGTGCTCCAGACCACGAACCCGGACGAAGTAGATTCGGGGCGGCGAAAGCCGAAGTGGCAGGAAAATCCGCCGCCTTTAAAAGCGTGTCGGTTCGACTCCGACCTCGGGCACCATAGTCATCCCATCGTCTCCCCTCACCGACGGTTTGCCTGACTGCCGGGGCGCTGTCATCATGACTCGAGGCCCGTGAGTGAGTCGCGAAAATGACTGACTGCCCGCGTATCGCGCCTCTTCGTGCCGGGGCGCTGAGCGCCCCGGGGTTGCTGCTCCTCCTGGCATTGGCTGCCTGCGGAGGCGGGGGCGGTTACTCCAGCTCGCCGCCGCCGCCGCCACCGCCCCCACCGGGCAACTCGCACACCGACGTCGTAACCTACAAGAACGACCTGGCGCGCACCGGTCAGAACCTCACCGAGTCGGTGCTGACGCTCGCCAACGTCAAGAGCGCGACCTTCGGCAAGTTGCGCTTCCTCGCGACCGACGGGCTGGTGGATGCGCAGCCGCTGTACCTCTCGGCGCTCATGGTCGGCGGCAGCGCGCACAATGTGGTATTCGTCGCGACCGAGAACGACACCGTGTACGCCTTCGACAGCGATAGCGGGACGGCGCTGTGGCAGAAGTCGCTCCTCGGGGCGGGTGAGATGCCGAGCGATCAGCGCAGCTGCGATCAGGTGGCGCCCACGATCGGCATCACCTCTACTCCGGTGATTGATCGGAGCGGCGGCGCGCACGGCGTCATCTATGTGGTCGCGATGTCGATCGATGCGTCGCAGCACTACCATCAGCGCCTGCACGCACTGGATGTGACCACGGGTGCCGAGCAGTTCAACGGACCCATGGAAATCGCCGCGATCTATCCGGCCTCGGGAGGCGGATCCAACACCTTCGTTCCGGGCGACTATGAGGAGCGTGCGGGACTCCTGCTCCTGAATGGCGTGATCTACACCGCCTGGACGTCGCATTGCGACATCTCGCCCTACACCGGCTGGGTGATCGCCTACAACTCGAGCACTCTCGCCCAGACCGCCGTGCTCAACGTCGCCGCCAGCAACGCCGGCGGCGGCCCTGCGATCTGGATGGCCGGCGGCGGACCGGCCGCGGACTCTTCCGGCAACATCTACCTGCTCACCGCCAACGGCGCCTTCGAAACGATGCTGGATGTCAACGGCTTCCCGAATATGGGCGACTACGGCAACTCCTTCCTCAAGATCGCGACCGCCGGCGGCACGCTCAAGGTCGCCGACTACTTCGCAATGTATAACGAGGTTTCCGAGTCGAATAGCGACACCGACCTCGGCTCCGGCGGCGCCATGCTGCTGCCGGACGTCATGGACTCCGGCGGCACGACCCGCCACCTCGTGGTCGGCGCCGGCAAGGACGGCAACCTCTACGTCGTTAACCGCGACTCGATGGGCAAGTTCATCCCCAACGCCAACAACAACAATCAGATCTGGCAGGAGCTCTCCGGAGCGCTCCCAGGCGGTATCTGGTCGACGCCCGCCTGGTTCAACGGCAGCGTCTACTACGGTCCGGTAGGCTATCCGCTCCTCGCCTTCAAGGTCACGAACGCGATGCTCGGGACCTCGCCGTCATCGCAGACGGCGCTCAGCTTCCCCTATCCCGGCACGGCGGCGGCGATCTCGGCCAACGGCAACGCCAACGGCATCGTCTGGGCGCACGAGAACAGCGGTACGGCGGTCCTGCATGCTTACGATGCGGGCAATCTCGCCACCGAGCTCTACAACAGCACTCAGGCCGCGGGCGGGCGCGACTCCTTCGGCAACGGCAACAAGTTCATCACGCCGACGATCGCCGACGGCAAGGTATTCGTCGGCACCACCAACGGCGTGGCGGTGTTCGGGCTGCTTTAGCGGAGGCCGTCCGCCGCCTGTCGACAAGCCGAGGGCGGCGCCCGTATCCTCGGCCCACACCATGAACTACTGCAGCCAGTGCGGCGCGCCGGTCGCGCTGCGCATCCCGCCGGGCGATCACCTGCCGCGCCACGTGTGCGACGCCTGCGGCACGATTCACTACCAGAACCCGCGCCTGGTCGTCGGCTGCGTTCCCGAGTATGAGGGGAGGATCCTCCTCTGCCGGCGCGCGATCGAGCCGAGGCTCGGCTTCTGGACGGTCCCGGCCGGCTTCATGGAGAACGGTGAGACGCTCGAGCAGGGCGCGGCGCGTGAGGCGCACGAGGAGGCGCTCGCGCACGTCGACATCGGCTCACTGCTCGCGGTGGTCAACGTGCTGCACGCCCGGCAGGTCCATGTGTTCTTCCGCGGCGTGCTGCGCGCCGCCAAGTATGGCGCGGGCGCGGAGAGCCTCGAGGTCAAGCTCGTGGCGCCGGCCGACATCGCCTGGGGCGAGCTGGCATTCCCCAGCACCGAGTTCGCCCTGAGACGCTATCTCGAGGACCGCG
>DASPOP010000094.1:0-11952 GCA_035625955.1 Steroidobacteraceae bacterium
GCGGTGCGGTGGGTGGGATCGATGACTTTGACGGCCTGTCCGGACGTCAGCCGCTCACCGCCTCTGACCACCAGGCGGTCGCCGGGCGAGAGCGCCCCCCGCACCTCGATGCTGTCGTCGACGCCGACACCCGGGGTGACGTCGAGCTCCTCGACGGTGCCGCCACGGGTGACTCGCAGCACGTAGGAGCGGTTCTGCCGGATCACGAGCGCATCGCGCGGCACCGTGACCGCGGTGCGCGCTGCGCTCGAGGGCAGGCTCACTTCGACCGGAGTGCCCACCAGCCATTCGGGGCTCGGCACGCTCACGCGCACCTCGAACTGGCGCGAGCGGTCGTCGCCCACCGGGACCACGGTGCGCACCGTGCCCGGCTTGTCGATGCCGTGATCGCGCACGCTGACGGTCTGACCGGCGTGCACATTGGCGGCGAGATCGAGCGAGGCGGTAGCGCGCGCCTCGACGTCGTCGGTGTTGACGAGACGCACGGTGGCCGCGCCCGTCTGCAGATACTCGCCGCGCTGAATGAAGCGCTCGCTCACCACCCCCGGAAAGGGCGCGCGGATCACCGACTGGTCGATCTCGTATTGCGCCTGCCGGAGCTGCGCGTTGGCGCGCGTCACGTCATCGCCCGAGACCTCGCGCTGTGCGCGCGCGTCCTCGAGCTGGCTGGCGCTCAGCACCTGGGTGGCTGCCAGGCGGTTGAAGCGCTCGAGCTGCGAGCTGGCGACCTCGTGCTGGGCGCTGGCCCGCGCCACCTGGGCGCGCAGGTCTTCCAGCCGCAGCCGCGACACGGTGTCGTCGAGGCGGGCGAGGGGATCGCCCTGCCGGACACGGGTTCCGACCTCGGCGATCCACGTGACCCGTCCGGCAATCACCGTCGCGATACGCGCGTCTGAGCGGCTGACGATCGATCCCGGAATCCAGCTCACGGCCGCCACCGGCTTCAGGCTCACGGTGCCGACCTCGACCACGGCGCGTTTCGCGTCGCTCGCGTCGGCGGCTGCGGCCGGCAGGGCGGCGCAGGCAGCGGCGGCCGCGGTCAGCGCGTGAGCCGCGAGACGGGCGAGCTTGGTGCGAGTCATATGGACCTCAGGTAGCGGCGGCGGCCGCTGTGGCCGGCACGGCCGGGCGCTCGCGCGCCAGCAGACGCATCAGCGCCGGGATCAGGACCAGGCTGAAGGCGAGGCTGATGACCACGCCGCCGATGTTGACCGCGGCGAGGCCGCGATAGATGACGCTGCCCGGACCGGGGTTGACGGCCATGGGCAAGGCACCGAGCGCGCCGGTGAGCGTGCTCGCCAGGATCGCCCGCAGGCGCTGCTGCAGGCCCGCGCGGATGCTTTCCTCGAGCCCGGCGCCCTCGCGCTCGACGCTGCGCACCGCCGCTACCAGCAGAATGGCGTGGTTGATGATCACTCCGATCATCATGACGAAGCCGATCATCGACAGCAGATCGAGCGCCTGGAATTTCACCAGGTCGAGGAGCCGCAGGCCCACCACGCCGCCGACCAGCGCCAGCGGCACCGTGAGGAGCACGATGACGCTGTCCCGCAGCGAGCGGAACAGCACCGTCATCAGCAGCAGCAGCACCACCAGCGCCAGCGCGAACACCCGGCTCATCGTGCTCAGGGTCTGGCTCAGACTGTCGGCGCTGCCGGCGAGGCGCATCGAGCCGTCCGCCGGCATGTGGGTCTTGAGCTGCGGCAGCACCTGGGTGTCGATGGTACGCAGCACCTTCTCCAGCGACAGGGTCGCCGGCGGATCGATGGTGAGAGTCACGACGCGGCGATGGTTCAGGCGGCGGATCGCCGGCGGACCGAGTACGGTCGAGAGCTGCACCAGGTCGCCGAGGCGCACCACCAGCCCGGAGGGCGTCATGAGCGGCGCATTGGAGAGCTCCTCGGGCGTGCTGCCCTCGCTCGAGCGCAGGATGATCGGCAGCCGGGACTTGCCGTCGAAGTACTCTCCGAGCCAGGCGCCCTCACCGACGGTGCGCACGACCGTGCCGAGCGTCGCGCGATCCCAGCCCACTTCCGCGATGCGCCGGTCGTCCGGCGCGGCGTGCAGCTCGAGCGAGACGTCCTCTGGATTCGGGAAGCTCTGAACGGGCGCGCCGGGGAACACCTTCTCGAGGAGCGTGCGTCCCTCGAGCGCTACGCGGTTCAGCGCCGCGGTGTCCTCGCTCTGCAGATGGATCCCCACCGACCTGGCCGAGCCGCCGATGCCGCCGAACAGGTCCCCTTCGACCGTGAACACCCGCGTGTCGGGGAGCCCGGCGGTGATCTTGTCGCGCACCAGTGCCTCGAGCTCGCCGATGCGCCGTTCATCGATGACGCGTGCGCCGATGGTGCCGCCCCCGGGCCAGGTGAGGATGTACCAGTTCTTGAGATGCGGCTCGAGCCTGCCCTCCATGTACGGGCGCATGCGCTCGAGCAGGGTCGGGAGCAGCTCGCGGTTGACCGCCGCCGGGCTCATGCCGGGCGGAAACTCGAAGAAGGCGTCGATCGCCGCGCGCTTGACCGGGGGGAGATAGTCGAGAGGGGGCAGCATCCACCATGCGGCGGCGAGCGGCGCGACCAGCAGCGCGCCCACCCAGGCGAGCTGCTTGGGACGCGTATCGGTCACGCGCAGCACCCAGTCGGTGAGCCGCGGCCAACCCTGCCCGTAGCCGCTCGGGCGCAGCGGACGGTCGAGCGCGAAGCTCAATGCCACCGGCAGCAGAGTGAGGGCCGCGACGATCGAGATCCCGACCGCGATCGAGATGGTGAGCGCCAGGTCGCCGAACAGCTGTCCCTCGACGTCTTTCAGGAACAGCACCGGCACGAATACCGCGATCGTGGTCGCGGTCGAGGCGATGAGCGCCCCGGCGACCTGCCGCGCTCCCTTCCTGCAGGCCTCATCGAGCGGCATCCCGCCCTCGCGCAGCCGCACCACGTTGCCCGAGACGACGATCGCCCCCTCGACCACCATGCCGACGGCAAACGCGAGGCCGGCGAGGGAGATGACGTTGAGGCTGCGGCCGAAGAGGTCCAGGGTGACGAAGGTGGCGCACAGGCACACGGGAATGGTGGCCGCGATCAGCAGCGTCACACGCCATTCCCGCATGAACCACCACACCACGATCAGAGCGAGCAGGGCACCCACGACCAGGTTCTCGGTGAGGAGGTGCACGGCGCGGCGAATGAACAGTGAGGCATCGAAGGACTGCTCGATGCCGAGCCCGTGGGCCTTGAGGGGTCCCTCGCGGAGCTCCGCCACCGCCGCCTTGACGGCATCGAGGGTGCCGAGCACGTTGGCGCCGTTGGCGCGGAACACCTGAATGCCGATCGCCGGGTTGCCGTTCTGATAACCGAAGAACTGGCGGACCGGCGGACCGACGTTGATGGTCGCGACGTCCGCGAGCCGCACAGGTCTGCCGTCGCGCCAGCTGAGCACCAGCGCGCCGAGCTGCTCGGGGGAGAAGCGCCCGGTGAAGCGCAGCGTGTACTGCCGCCGCCCGACGTCGAGCTGCCCGCCGGAGACGTTGTTGGCGCTGGCCGCGCGATTGGCGATGTCGGGGATGCTGATCCCGAGTGCCGCCGCGCGCGCCAGGTCGAGATTGATGTGCACCTCGTCCGGCGGCCCGGCGTTCACGTCCACCGCTGCGACGCCCGGAATCGACTCGAGCTTCGGGCGCACGGTGTCCTCGATGAAGCGGCGCTGCGCCTCGACCGGCCCCGGCGTTCCGGGCAGCAGCTGCACGAAGAACCACGAGAGCGTCTCGTTGCTGTTGCCCCGCTCGCCCAGCGAGACATCCGGGCGGTCGGCGTCGATCGGCAGCGGCCGCGTGCGGTGCAGGCGGCCGATGACCTCGACCAGCGCGTTCTTCATGTCGGTGCCGAGGGCGAACTTCAGGTTGATGTTCGCGAACCCGGGAAAGGCGTTGCCCTCGATCTCCTCGACCCCGGGCATACCCTGCAGGACGTTCTCGAGCGGCTCGAGGATCTCCGACTCGATTTCCTCGGGCGAGGCGGTGCGCCAGCCGGCGCCGATGGACAGCACGGGCTTGTTGACGTCTGGAAACAGCTGCAGGGGCAGGCGGCTGAGGCTCAGCAGCCCGACGAGGACCACGAATACCGCGATGACGACGACCCCAATGGGGCTGCGGCTCGACCAGTGCAGGCTGTCCATGCTGTGCGCCCACGCTGAAGCAGGGGACACCTCCCCAATCGTTCGATGCTACTGCCACGCAAGGCGTTTGAACGGCCGCGCGCGGCAGGCCGTGCGTCGGCTGCGGTGGCCTGCGCTCCCCCGGGAGGTCAGGGCGTCAGCGAGTGCAGCATCTGCGTCGTGATGGAGCTACGCTGCATGACGCTCTTCAGGGGGGTGAGGTAGAGCGCCTTGAGGAACGCCGTGTCCCACGGGGTGAGGCCCGCGGGCGGCGTCACGCCGGCGGCGCGGTCGGCGAAGAGTCTCAGGATCGTGGGTGCCGCGCCGAGCGGCGCGTCGGGATCGAGCTCGGTCATGGCGAGCATGGCGACATAGTCGCCGAGCTGCCCGAATTGCATGCCCGCCACCTGCTTGCCATCGACGATGACGATGACGGAGGAGAAGATCATCACCTCGTTGTATGAGAGGCGCGTGTCATCCACGAACTTGTTGACCACGGCTCCCGAGCCGACGCTGAGCCCGATTCCCTCCATGCTGGTATCGGTGCCCACCGGCGCCCCGAAGGCGCTCCCGAATTCGCGGTTGTACCAGACGCGCACCGGCCGCTTCCTCGCCGCGAACCGGTCGACCGCCGCTTTAGTGCCGCGCACGCCGCCGAAGGCGCGGCGGCTGTGCGCGCGCCAGGTCTCGATGAGCTCGTCGGGCGCATTGCTGAAGACCACGTAGAGATTCGGACGGCACTTCTCGCCGTCGAGCGGCGCGCCTGCGGCCTGCGCCGCCTGCGACAGCCGCGCCAGGATGAACTCGCCCTGATCCTTGCCGAGTCCCGCCACCAGCGGACAGATCGGTGCGCGCCAGATACGCAGCGACTCATCACGCGGCGCCGTGCGGGTGATCTGCGTGACGAAGGTGAACAGGCGACGCTCGAGAGCGATGCGGTCTGCCTCCACGGTCACCTGAGGAAGCGGCTTGCCGCCCTGGTCCGGCGATGGAGCAGGCGGGTCGGCGAGTGCGCCGCTCGCTATGGCGCTCAACGCGAGCGCCCGGGCAAGCCGGGGCGGGAGACCACTCTGCATGCATCCTCACTATATCCGCGATGGATTGCTCTAGCGTTGCGGCCCAACCTGCCGCTGCCGCCGCAGAGCCTGCATCCGTTCCCTGAGGTCGGGGTGACTCGCGAGGTAGCCGCCCGCCGTGTCGCCATGCGCCGCGGCGAGCCGCTCGAGGAGATCCGCCAGGTGATCCGGCTTCACGCCATGCCGGGACATCCAGCGAAAAGCGAACGCATCCGCCTCGCGCTCTGCGTCCCTGGAATAGGCCGCGTTCAAGAGCACCGTCGGAGCCGTCGCCGCCAGCGAGGAGACGCCACTCACGTCGCCGAAGACCCCGACTACGAGCAGGGCTGAGGCCGACGTCTGTACCAGCAGGCGCATCGCATGACGGTTCACGAGATGGCCCACTTCGTGGGCGAAGACTCCGCGCAGCTCGTCATCGCTGCGCGCGAGCTGCTCGAGTTGATCCGTGAGCACGACGATCCCGGAGGGCAGGGCGAAGGCGTTGGCGCCCACCGAGCCGCCGGCCCGCAGCTCGAGCCGATAGCGAGAGCCTGCGCCGTCCGCGTCCGCGGCGACTTCGGCGAATAGGCGCCGCAGCTCCGCCTGACGCTCCGGCGGCAGCTTCGACGGCTGAAACACTGAGCGATCGAGCACCGTCAGGCTGTCCGCGCCGATATACGAGTCCACGCTCTGAGGAATGTAGCGGACTGCGTGAGTCGCGAGCGCCGGTATCCCATAGCGGACAAAGAGCGCGCTTCCGACGACCGTGGCGAAGACCGCCAGCAGCGCATAAGTCCAGCGACTCTCGAGCAGCCGCAGCGGCGCCTCGCGCGTCTGCAGCTCCGCGGCCGCGAGCGCCGCATCGAAGGCGGCGTTGTCCAGGACCTCGAGCGAGCCGCCGTCCGGCAGATGCAGGAGGCGATTGGTCTCCCCGACGCGCTCGCCGAGGCCGATGTCCCCCACCGGCACGCTGGCCTCCGTGCCGGCAGCGAGAATCCGCAGGCGGGCGAACGACCCGCGGCCTTCCATGAGGAGCTGCGCCTCCCGGCTGGCGGACGTCCTGCCGTCATAGAGCTTCGCGGCAATCACGCGGATGCAGAGGCCTCAGAAGCCGAAATCGAGATCGAAGAAGGAGCCGATCTCCTCGCCAGCGGCGGCCGGGACGGGCGCAGCCGCTGCCGCGGCGAACGCATCGAGCGAGCCGTGCACCTCGAGCTCGATGCACTCGAGCCGATAGCGCGCGAGGCGTATCTGCGCCCACGGCGTGTAGAGGCCGAGGGTCACGACGATCAGGAAGAGATTGCCGAGGTAGATGCCGGCCAGGTCTGTGGCGCCCAGTGAAGACACGAAGCGATGCGGGCCGAGCTCCGTCTTGCCGAAGACCTCATTGAGGTTGCGCGACTGCGTGTAGCCGTGAATCGTGGACAGCATCACCGCGTAGAGCACCCCCACGGTCGCCGTTGACACTACTTGCATCACGGCCGGGGAAACGCTCGCCGCCTTGGCCACGGCGACCAGTAGCAGGCTCATCGGCATGAACAGCACGACTGCCATCGCGAGGCCGAGACCTATGGTGGCGAACATGGTCTTGTAGAAGCGACCGACGCTGGGATTGCATTCGAAGGGGGTGCTGCCGTAGCGCCCGCGCGTGATGACGAAGCGGTAGCGCTCGCAGAGAAACCGCGGCATGAGAAGCCCGAGGGAAACGATGCCGAGTGCCCCCCAGCCGAGGATCACCCGATACGCGCCGGCGTAGTCCGGCGCGAAGTCGAAACGCAGCCCGCGCCAGGACGTGACGCGCATGGTGAACATGCGCGACTTGACCAGGAGCCACGGCCAGGCGAGCCCGATCACCGCCAGCATGACGAGTGTGCCGATCGGAGAGATGCGGCTGGCACCGAAGTAAGCGGCGGCGAGCGCCGCTGCAATGATGCGCCCGCGCAGAATTCTGACCGGGTCGCCGTGATAGCCGAACGCGCTGCCGGCCAGCGTGGTGCTGCTGTAGAAGTAGCGCAGCTTGCGTACCTTGGCCCACGCCGAGTAGATCCCCAACGTCACGATCGTAAGGGCCAGGTTCACGATCCAGATTCGAAAGTACTCTTCACCCCGGGCGTTGAATTCCGGGCGGTAGCGGGTTGCGGCGGGGACGGAAGCGGCCGCGGCTGCTTCCTCGCTCCGTCGGCGCTCCAACTCCGCTACCAGCCGCTGGTAATTCAGCGGATAGCGCGCGCGGTCGATGCGCTGCAGCGCATCCTCGAGCGCCGCGCGCGAGTAGCGCCTGTAATCGATCTCACCGTCCGTTCCCATCGATGGCGTCCCCCTTGTGTACAATTATCGCTGCACCCGTGCCTGGGTGGCGAAATTGGTAGACGCAAGGGACTTAGAAAGTTGAGCACCCGGCGCGGAAACGGCCGGTGTGAATGGGGTCAAAGTCGGTGGAACAGCAGCACGTCAGGGTGGCTGCAATACCGAGCTAAGCCCTGGCGCGCCTTTGTCGAAAGCCAAGGACCAGGGAAAGTGTAGAGACTTGACGGCCCCTGCCTAATCCGTGCGCGTCATGTGCGCGCGGTAAGGCAAAGGTAAAGTCCAGACCACAAATGCATGCGTGACGTTTGGGAACATGCAGCAGCGAAAGCTGTAGTGGTAAGAAAATCCCTTGGGGGAAACCCCGTGCCGGTTCGAGTCCGGCCCCAGGCACTTTCACAGAACGCCCGCTTCCTGGCGCTGCCGAGAGACAGTCGCGAAAGTGGCGCTAACCTCCTGAATTTGCGAGACTCGCGCGCCGTGCACACGCGCCATGCGGGATGCGTGGAGCAGGGCACGCATCGTTGATAGTGCTTATCGCGACACTCAAGTAACTGCCGCAGAATCGCCCGAATTTTATGCGACGCGAAGGCCTCGAAGTCGAGAATCTGCACCTGTGGCGTGGCGAGCGCCATGTGCTGCGGGGCGTCGGCTTTGCAGTTCCACGCGGCGGCTGCCTGCACGTCGCGGGTCCGAACGGTGCGGGCAAGACGACCCTGCTGCGCGCGGCCTGCGGGCTTCTCTATCCCGAGTCCGGGCGGCTGCTCTGGGACGGGCGCGACGTGCACGAGGACCTGCCGGGGTTTCACTCCGCGCTCACCTACATCGGCCATGAGGCACCGCTCAAGGCGGACCTGAGCGCCCGCGAGAATCTGCGTTACTGGGTCGGCATGCGGCGGCGGCTCGCCGGCGGGACACTCGAGGCGGCGCTGCAACGGGTCGGTGCGGCCGCCTGGAGCGAGCGCCCGGCGCGCACCCTGTCCGCGGGCCAGAGGCGCCGCGTCGCGCTCGCGGCGCTGTCGCTGCTCCTGGTGCCGCTGTGGCTGCTCGACGAGCCGACGACCAATCTCGATGCCGAGGGACAGCAGCTCGTCGGCACACTCATCGAGGAGCACCTCGCGCGCGGCGGACTCGTGCTGGCCGCCACGCACCACGAGCTGCCGCTGCCGCGCAGCCGCGTGCAGCGCCTGGAGCTCACGCGTGAGTGACCCGCGCAGTTCCGCGTTGCCGGCGGGGGCGGCCGCAGCCGTGAGCGGCGTGCCCGCGCCGCACGAGGCCGCTTCGGTGCTCGATGCCGCGCGCCTGGTGCTCGAGCGGGACCTCCAGCTTGCGCTACGCCGGCGTGGGCAGCTGGTGCAACCGCTGGCGTTCTTCGCCATCGTCACCACGCTCTTTCCGCTGGCGATCTCGCCGGAGCTGGCACGGCTGCGCGAAGTGGCAGCCGGCGTTCTGTGGGTAGCGGCGCTGCTCGCCTCGCTTCTCGCCCTCGAGTTCCTGTTCCGCGACGACGCCTACGACGGCACGCTCGAGCAGTACGCGCTTTCGGGACAGCCGCTCACCGGCCTCATGTTCGCCAAGACGGTGGCCCACTGGCTGCTCACCGGCCTGCCGCTCGCGCTGATGGCGCCGCTCGCCGCGCTGTCGCTCGGGGCGCCGCCCGGCTCGCTTCCCGGCATCGTGGCTTCCATCGCCGTGGGCACGGTCGCGCTGAGTCTCATCGGCTCGATCGGCGCCGCGCTCACCCTCGGCGTTCGGCGCAGCGGCGTGCTGCTCGCGCTGCTGACGCTGCCGCTGTCGCTGCCGGTGCTGATCTTCGGGGCGCGCGCCAGCGAGCTGGCGATCCATGGCGAATCCTACCTGGCCCCGCTCGAGCTGCTCGCCGCGCTCGCGGTGCTCGGGATCACACTTGCCCCGCTCGCATCCGCCGCCGCCGTGCGCATCAGCCTCGAATGAACGGAGCAACATGAACTGGACGTGGTTTCATCGGCTGGCTTCCCCGCCTCATATCTACAGGCTCGCGCAGCAGCTCACGCCCTGGTTCGCCAGGCCGGCCGGCGCACTCATCCTTACCGCGCTCTACGGCGGCCTGGTGCTGGCACCTCCCGACTATCAGCAGGGCGACGGCTTTCGCATCATTTATATGCACGCCCCGGCTGCCTGGATGTCGCTCATGGTATATACGACCATGGCGGCCGCCGCGGCGGTCGCACTCATCTGGCGCATGAAAGTGGCGCACGCCGTGGCCGCCAGCTGCGCGCCCATTGGCGCTTCGTTCACCTTCGCGGCCCTGGTGACCGGTTCGCTGTGGGGCGAGCCGATGTGGGGTACCTGGTGGGAATGGGATCCGCGGCTGACGTCGGAACTGATCCTGCTGTTTCTCTATCTGGGCTACATGGGCCTGCGGGGGGCGATCGAGGATCCGCAGCGGGCGGACCGCAGCAGCGCCGTGCTCGCGGTGGTAGGCATCGTGAACGTACCGATCATTCACTACTCGGTGACCTGGTGGAATTCGCTGCACCAGGCGCCCTCGGTGATGCGTCTCGGCAAGCCGCAGCTCTCGATGCCGATGCTCTGGCCGCTGCTGCTGATGCTGCTCGGCTTCACGCTGTTTTTCGTGGCGGTGCTGCTGGTGCGTCTGCGCGGCGAGATCCTGACGCGCGAACGCTCGGCGAGCTGGATCCGCGAGGTGGTGGGAACATGAAGGAGTTTCTCGACATGGGCGGCTACGCCGCCTTCCTGTGGCCGTCCTATGCGGTGACGCTCGGCGTGACGGTCCTCAACGTCGTCTGGGCGCGCAGCTCGCTCGCGCGCGCGGTGGCAGCTGCCCGCCGCCGGCTGGCCGCGGGCGGAGCCGACTCATGACGCCGCGTCAGCGCCGCATGACGCTCGTCATCAGCATCCTCGCCGGTGTGAGCCTCGCCGGGGCGCTGGCGCTCTCGGCCTTCAGGAAGAACGTCACCTTCTTCTTCGATCCCACCCAGGTGGCCGCCGGCCAGGTGCCGAGCGGGGAGCGCTTCCGCCTCGGCGGCATGGTGACCGAGGGGAGCCTGCACCGTGAGCCGGGCAGCCTCGAGGTGCGCTTCGTCGTCACCGACTTCAGCCACCAGGTGCCCGTCAGCTACACCGGCGTCCTCCCGGACCTGTTCCGCGAGGGTGCCGGCGTCGTGGCGCACGGACGCCTGCGCGGCGACGGGACTTTCGTCGCCGACGAGGTGCTCGCCAAGCACGATGAGAAATACATGCCCCCGGAAGTGGCGCGCTCGCTGAAGAAGCGCCACGGCGAGTCGCGCCAGGAGGCGACCCCTGCGGCCGCCGGCCCCGAGAGCGCGCCCGCAGCGCAGCCGGGGCCGGCACCGGCGACCGGGGGCTGAGTACCATGTTGCCCGAGCTCGGTCACTTTGCCCTGATCCTCGCGCTGCTGCTCGCGGGCCTGCAGGCCTTCTTCGGCATCGCCGGTCCCATGCTGGGCCGCGAGCGCTGGAGCGCGGCGGTGACGCCCGCCGTCGCCGGCCAGTTCGTCATGGTCGCAACCGCAGTCGGCTGCCTGGTGGCCTCGTTCGTCGGCAACGACTTCTCGGTCAAGTACGTCGCGGAGAACTCCAACTCCGCTCTGCCGCTCTTCTATCGCGTCACGGCGATGTGGGGTGCGCACGAAGGATCGCTGCTGCTGTGGATCCTGCTGCTCGCGACCTGGACGGTCGCGGTGAGCATCGGGGCGGCACGCCTGCCGCGGCGCTTCGCGGTGCGGGTGCTCGGCGTGCTGGGCGTCGTCAGCTTCGGCTTCCTGCTCTTCACGCTCGCCACCTCCAACCCCTTCCTGCGGCTCGACCCTCCGGCGGGCGACGGCGCCGACCTCAACCCGATCCTGCAGGACCCGGGGCTCGCGGTTCATCCGCCGATTCTCTACACCGGCTATGTCGGCTTCGCCGTGGCGTTCGCCTTCGCCTGCGCCGCCATGCTCGAAGGCAGGCTCGATCAGGAATGGGCGCGCTGGACGCGCCCCTGGACCACGACCGCGTGGGGATTCCTCACCTGCGGCATCGCTCTCGGCAGCTTCTGGGCGTACTACGAGCTCGGCTGGGGCGGCTACTGGTTCTGGGACCCGGTGGAGAACGCCTCGTTCATGCCCTGGCTCGCAGGCACGGCGCTGGTGCACTCGCTCGCAGTGACCGACAAGCGCGGGCTCTTCAAGAGCTGGACGCTGCTGCTCGCCATCATCGCCTTCTCGCTCAGCATGCTCGGCACCTTCCTGGTGCGCTCCGGGGTGCTGGTCTCGGTGCATTCCTTCGCCGCCGACCCGACGCGCGGCATCTTCATTCTCGCGTTCCTCGTGCTGATGATCGGCGGCGCGCTGACGCTGTACGCGTGGCGGGCGCCGAGGCTCAAGTCCACGGCGGGCTTCGAGCTCGGGGCGCGCGAGTCGTTCCTGCTCTTCAACAACGTG
>DASPOP010000095.1:0-2097 GCA_035625955.1 Steroidobacteraceae bacterium
CACCTGCCGCCACCCCTCGCCCTCCTTGCCCACGAGCATGTCGTCGGGGACGAAGCAGTTCTCGAAGTGGACCTCGTTGAAGTGGTGCCCGCCCGCCAGGTCGACGATCGGCCGGATGCGGATGCCCGGGGACGCGAGGTCGACGAGGAATTGCGAGAGCCCCTCGTGCTTCTTGTCCGGCACCACCTTCGTGCGGAAGAGCGCGATCGCGTAGTCCGAGATGTGGGCGTTGCTCGTCCAGATCTTGGTGCCGTTGACGCGGAAGCCGCCCTCGACGCGCTCGGCCCGCGTCCGGATCGAGGCGAGGTCCGACCCAGAGTCGGGCTCGCTCATGCCGATGGCGAAGGCGAGCTCGCCGCGCGCGATCCGCGGCAGGAAGCGCTGGCGCTGCTCCTCGGTGCCGAAGCGCAGCAGCAGCGGGCCGCTCTGCCGATCCGCCACCCAGTGCGCGCTCACCGGCGCGCCGGCGGCCAGCGTCTCCTCGAGGACCACGTAGCGCTCGAGCGCGGTGCGCTCGTGCCCGCCGTACTTCTTGGGCCACGTCATGCCGATCCAGCCGCGCTCGCCCATGCGGCGCGAGAAGTCGCGGTTGAAGCCGCCCCAGGAGCGGGCGCGCTCCGCGGGCGGATACTGCGACATCTCGCGCTTGAGGAAGGCGCGCACCTCCTCGCGGATCGCCTCGGCCTCCGGGGGAAGACTGCGCAGCTCGAAGTTGAACGTGGACATCACTGTGGCCCCCCTCTTGTATTCGCTCGGCTCGCCTTCGGCTACACCTCGCCCTGCAGCTGCCGGCTCGCCTTCGGCTGCACCTCGCCCTGCAACTGCCGGCTCGCCTTCGGCTGCACCGCGCCCTACCGGAACAGCGACCGCGCGATGACCATCCGGTGCACCTCGGATGGCCCCTCGCCGATGCGCCGGACCCGCGCCTCGCGGTACCAGCGCTCGAGCGGAAACTCCTTGGACACCCCGTAGCCGCCGTGGATCTGCACCGCCGCGTCGATCACGCGCCCCAGCACCTCGCTCGAGTAGAGCTTGGCCATCGAGGCCTCCACCCGTGCGTCCTCGCCTCGGTCGGCCTTCCACGCGCCGTCCCAGATGATCCAGCGGCACGCGCGCAGCTCCACCTCCGCGTCGGCCAGCATCCACTGGATGGCCTGCCGCTGGCTCAGCGGCACGCCGAACGTCGAGCGCTGCTTGGCGTGCGCGATCGCCATGCGGTGCGCGGCCACCGCCACGCCCAGGTTGCACGCCGAGTACGGGAAGCGGTTCTTGACCAGCAGGTCGAAGGCCAGATCGAGCCCCTGGCCTTCCTGGCCGATGAGGTTCTCGGCCGGGATCTCGCAGTCCTCGAAGCTCACGTCGTTGGGAATCGCCGAGGTGCGGATGACGCGGATGGGCTTGGCGTGGAAGCCCGGCGTGCCGTGCTCCAGGATGAAGCACGAGATGCCCCCGCGACCCTTTCCCTTGTCGGTACGCGCGAAGACGATGCCCCACGGCGCGTCGTGCGCGCGCGAGATGAACACCTTGCGGCCGTTGAGCACCCACCGGTCGCCGCGGCGCTCCGCGCGGGTCTGGATCGCGCCGGCCGGGTCCGATCCGCCGGACGGCTCGGTGATCGCGAAGAAGGTCTCGTAACCCTCGCGGAGCGCGGGCACCGCGTACTTCTCGATCTGCGCCCTGGTCCCCGCCCAGATGGCCGGCGGCGGATAGCGCCCGAAGACGCCGCAGCCCGGGTTGTAGAGGCCCATGCGGTGCTGCGCCATCGCCTCGAGCGCCACGCACATGCTGAATGTGTCGAGCCCGCCGCCGCCGTACGCCTCGGGCGCGCCGAGCGTCCACAAGCCCGCCGCCTTGGTCTTGGCGGACAGGCGCAGGAAGTCCTCGCGCGGGATCTCGGGCGCGTCGGGATCGAGAGTCTGCTCCAGCGGGATGATCTCGTCCTGGACGAATCGCCGGATCTGGTCGCCGAGCAGCCGCAGCTCCTCCGGGAGCGTGAAACCGGGGAACACCGTCATGGTGGCGTGGCTCCTCGAGACCCGTGATGTCGGGGGGATCATACCACCGCGGCGAAAACCGGGTACACTCGGGGCGGCCCGG
>DASPOP010000096.1:0-2122 GCA_035625955.1 Steroidobacteraceae bacterium
CCCGAACCAGCTCCTCAACATGTCGGTATGGCGGGACGCGGATTCGCTGCGGCGGTTCGTCTACCGCAGCGCGCACGCCGACATCCTGCGCCGCCGCCGCGAGTGGTTCGAGACCATCGAGTCGCCGATCATGGTGCTGTGGTGGGTGCCGCGCGGCCACCGGCCGGGCATCGAGGAGGCGGTCGCCAGGCTCGAGCTGTTGCGCACGCGCGGCCCGACCCCGGAGGCCTTCACCTTCCGTCAGACCTTCCCGCCGCCGGACGCCCCGGCCACCGAGCAGCCGGGCGGCTTCGAGGATCAGTGCCCGGCCATCTGAGGCGGAGTCAGTTCTTATTCGCCGCCGCCGCGGCGATGCGCCGGTTGATGTTCCACTGCTGCGCGATCGAGAGGATCGTGTTGGTCACCCAGTAGAGCACCAGCCCCGCCGGGAAGAAGGCGAAAGTCACCGACATCACGAGCGGCATGATCATGAACACCTTCGCCTGCACCGGATCGGGCGGCGCGGGGTTCAGCTTGTACTGCACGAACATCGCCGCCGCCATGATCGCCGGGAGGATGTAGAGCGGATCGCGCGCCGACAGGTCGTGGATCCAGAGCGCAAAGGGCGCCTGGCGCATCTCGGCGCTCTCGAGCAGCACCCAGTAGAAGGCGATGAACACCGGGATCTGGATGATGATCGGCAGACACCCGGCGACCGGGTTGATCTTCTCGCGCTTGTAGAGCTCCATCATCGCCCGCCCGAGCTTCTCGCGGTCGTCGGCGTAGGTCTCCTGCAGGTTCTTGATGCGCGGCTGCAGGGTCTTCATCTTCGCCATCGAGCGGCCGCTTGCCTCGGAGAGCGGATAGAACAGCAGCTTCAGGAGGAAGGTCACGAGGATGATCGCCACGCCCCAGTTGCCGCTCACCGAATGCACGTAGCTCAGGGCGAGAAACAGCGGCCGCGCCAGGACCCACAGGTACCGCCCGTAGTCCGTCACGCGGTCGAGCTCGGGCGCGATCGCCTCGAGCTCCTTCTGGAGCTTGGGCCCGACGAACAGCGTTTGCGTGAACGCGGAGCTCTCCCCCGGGGCGATCGTCTGCAGCGGTCCGCTCGCGGCGAGCAGGAACTGCTCGCCCGAGATATTCAGCGTGATGCGGTACGTGATCCCCGGCGGCGGCACGATGGCGCTGACGAAGAAATGCTGGAGCGCGGCGATCCAGCCGTCGGTGACCTCGAGCGCCAGATGACTGTCCTTCTCGTCGTTGACGTCGAGCCGGCGGTACCTGGTGCCGTCCCAGAGCGCCGGTCCATGGAAGGCGTAGCTGTCGGTGTTGAAATACGAGCGCTTGGTGGGCGGGTCGTTGCGCAGGATCTGCGCGTAGGAGCGCGCCTGCCATGCCGCCGTGCCGCCGTTATGCACCTGGTACTCGACGTCGATGCGATAGCTGCCGCGGTGGAAGACGTAGGTCTTGGTGACGCTGACGCCGTTCTCAGCCCAGGTGAGCGGCACGCGCAGCTCCGTGCCGCCATCGAGCGTGTAACGCTCCTGCGTGCTGGCAAAGCCCGCGAGGTGGGTCGGATACGGCTCGCTCCCGGGACCGGTGAGGCCCGACTGCAGCTCGTAGAGCGACGCCGGCTCGTCGTCGTTCTCGAGCCGCACCGGCGCCGCCTCGCCCTTGACCTTCGGGTACTGGAGGAGGTCCGCCCGTACCAGGGTGCCGCCGCGCGTGCTGATCTCGAGATCGAGGACATCGGTGCGCACCTGCACGCGCGGCGCGCCCGCGCTCCCGGGCGCCGCTACGGCCGCAGGCACGCCGGCGGCTGCGGCGGGCGCGGCACTCGCCGGCGCGCTGCCGCGGGAGGCCGCGGCCGGTGCGGGAACCTCGGGCACGCGGTTGGCGAGCTCGCCGGCCGGCGCTGCGGCGCGCCCGGAGCGCTCGCCGCCCGCGGCCTGTGTCTGCGTGGGCGCCGGCACGGCGTAGTCGCGCATCCACGCGTCGTAGTCGGCGTACAGAATCAGCGCCAGCGCGCCCCAGAGAAAAATCCGGGGGTTATTGATCGCGGCCATGATGGACACACAGCTGCGCCGGCGGCACCGGGTCGTAGCCGCCGGGGTTGAAGGGGTGGCAGCGCCCGAGGCGC
>DASPOP010000097.1:0-2183 GCA_035625955.1 Steroidobacteraceae bacterium
TATCCGGGCGGTCCGCAGCTCGCCGCGCTCGCCGAGCGCGGCGTGGCGGGCGTCTTCAGCTTTCCCCGTCCGATGCTCGATCGCCCCGGGCTCGAGTTCAGCTTCTCGGGATTGAAGACTGCGGCGCTGCACGCGGTGCGCGGGCGCGCGCTGACCGCGCAGCTGCGCGCGGACGTGGCCTATGCCGTGCAGCAGGCCATCGTCGAGACGCTCACCGGCAAGGCGCTGCGCGCGCTCGAGTACACCGGCCTCACCGCGCTGGTGGTGTGCGGCGGTGTCAGCGCCAACCGCGCGCTGCGTGCGCACTTGAGCGCCGCCGCCGCCGAGCGCGGCGCACGCGTGTACTATCCGCGCATCGAGTTCTCCACCGACAACGCAGCGATGATCGCCGTGGCGGGACTCGCGCGTCTCCAGGCAGGCCAGCACGATGGCCTCGCCATCGAGGCGCACGCCCGCTGGCCGCTCGAGTCGCTGCCCGCGGTAGGCACATGATGCAGCCGAGCGCCAGCGGCGACCGCATTTTCCTGCACGGCCTCACGGCCGAATGCATCATCGGCTTCATCGACTGGGAGCGGCGCGTCCGCCAGACCGTGGTGCTCGATATCGAGCTGCCGGTCGACTGTCGCCGTGCCGCGCTCACCGACCAGGTGGCCGACACGCTCGATTACAAGGCGGTGGCCAAGCGGGTGCTGGCGTTTGTGGCGCTGAGCGAGTTCCGGCTGGTGGAGACGCTCGCGCATCGGGTGGCGCTGCTGATTCTCGAGGAATTCGCGGTGGAGTGGGTACGCGTGGCGCTCAACAAGCCCGGCGCGATCCGCAACTCCCGCGACGTGGGCGTGCTCATCGAGCGCACACGGGCCGATCTGCCGGCCGCGCCGCCCGCTCCCGCCGCCGCCCCTCGCCCCTGACCGCAGTGCCTGCCGTATACGTCGCCGCCGGCAGCAACGTCGCGCCCGAGCGCAACCTCGAGCGCGCGGTGGAGGAGCTCGAGCGCGAGTTCGCCGGGGCACGCTTCTCGCCGTGGTATCGCAACCGCGCGGTGGGATTCACCGGGGACGACTTCATCAACCTCGTCGCCGGCTTCGACACGACGCTGCCGGTGCACGCAGTGCTCGCGCGGCTGCATGCCATCGAGAGCCGCTGCGGCCGGCCGCGGGATGCACCACGCTGGGCGCCGCGCACCATGGACCTCGACGTGCTGCTGTACGGCGATCTGGTGTGCGACGAGCCGGGACTGAAGCTCCCGCGTCCCGACCTGCTCAGGCGCGCCTACGTGCTCGGACCGCTGGCGCAGCTGGCACCCGGGGTGCTGCATCCGACGGCGGGTGCCACCATCGGCGAGTTGTGGCAGCGCTTCGAGCAGTCGGCGCATCCGCTCGAGCAGGTGCGCCCCTGAGTCGCGATGTGTTACCAGCCGATGCTGCGTCCGCCATCCACCGCGAGGATCTGTCCGGTGACGTACGGCGCCTCGGCGGCGAAGAACAGGCAGGCGCGTGCCACGTCCTCGGCGGCGCCGGTGCGCTTCAACGCGGTGCGGCGGATGATCTTCTCCTGCAGCGCGCTGTCGAGTCCGTCTTCCGGCCACATGATCGGCCCCGGTGCTACCGCGTTCACGCGCACGTGGGGCCCGAGCTCGCGCGCCAGCGATTTGGTGAGCATGATGAGTCCCGCCTTGGCGATGCTGTACACCGGGTAGCGGCGCAGGGGCTTCAGTCCGTGGATGTCCGCCAGGTTCACGATCAGCCCGCGCGCCTCGTGCAGCAGCGGCGCCGCCGCTTGCGCGAGAAACAGCGGCGCCCGCAGATTCGTGCCGATGAGATCGTCCCAGTCGATCGGCGTGATGTCACCGAGCGGCGTCGGATAGAACGTCGAGGCGTTGTTCACCAGGATGTCGAGGCCGCCGAAGGCGTCGGCCGCCGCCTCGACCAGCGTCGGCAGCTGCGCGAGCTCGAGCAGGTCGCAGTCGGCGAGCCGCACGGAGTCGGGGCGCAGCGCGTTGAGCTCCTGGGCGAGGGCTGCGGCATCGTCGGCGGAGCTGCGATAGTGCAGCACGACGTTCGCGCCGGTGGCGTGCAGTGCGCGCACCACAGCGGCGCCGATGCGGCGCGCGGCGCCGGTCACCAGCGCGGTCCTGCCTCTGAGCGCGGCGGGCTGCGCGGCGGGCTGCGCGGCGGCCAGGGCTG
>DASPOP010000098.1:0-3111 GCA_035625955.1 Steroidobacteraceae bacterium
AGGCCTCGGCGGGCTCACCAACGGCGATGTCATCCGCGAAGGTGTCCCCGGTCTCAAGAAGCAGTTCTACGTGGCGCGTTTCTTCGCGCGCTTCATGCTGGCGCTGCCGGGCGCGGTGACCCCCGTGGCGCGCGCCCAGGATCAGGTCGCCGGAACCGAGGCGACGCGGCGCATCGAGCTCAAGGTGGGACAGATGGCGGTGTCCGACGACTTCGATCGCAACACCTATGCCAACTCCGCACGCACGCAGTTTCTCAACTGGTCACTGTGGAATGACACCGCCTGGGACTTCGCCGCCAACACCCGCGGCTATACCGACGGCCTGGTCCTCGGCTATATCAGCCCCAGCTGGTCGCTCAAGTACGGCATGTATCGCATGCCGCTGTACGCCAATGCACAGACGATGGAGACGCTGCTGCGGGCGCGCGAGCAGAACCTCGAGCTGACGCTCTCGGACGCGGCGACCGGCACCATCGTGCGGCTGCTCGGGTATCAGAACACCGCCCGGATGGGCGACTACGCCGAGGCGCTGGCGATCGCCGCCGCCACCGGCGCGGTCGCGAATGTAGCGGCCGACGACCGCCAGGGCCGTCACAAGCGCGGCTATGGGCTGAATGCGGAGCAGGCGCTCGCCGACGGCGGCGATACGGGCGTCTTCGTGCGCCTCGGATGGCAGGACGGCAGGACCGAGGACTTCGTGTTCACCGAGGTCGACCGGCATGCGAGCGCCGGCGGCCAG
The DNA here is from genome assembly GCA_035625955.1 of Steroidobacteraceae bacterium. GTDB lineage: Bacteria > Pseudomonadota > Gammaproteobacteria > Steroidobacterales > Steroidobacteraceae > 13-2-20CM-66-19. The sequence goes on from DASPOP010000098.1 coordinate 740, forward strand.
CTCTCCGGCATTCACTGGGCGCGCGGCGAGGACCGGCTGGGGCTCGGCCTGGTGCTCGAAGGCCTGTCGGACGTGCACCGCGACTACCTCGCCGCGGGCGGCTCGGGCTTCCTGCTCGGCGACGGGCGTCTCAACTACGCCCACGAGGAGATTCTGGAGACCTACTATCGCGCCCAGTGGACCTGGGCTCTCGGCCGCGTCGCGCTGCGCGCGCAGCTGACGCCCGACTTTCAGTACATCCGCAACCCGGGGTTCAACCAGGACCGCGGCCCGGTGCGCTTCTATGCCTTACGCGTGCACCTCGAGTACTGACTCCCGCCCCGCACCCCGCACGCAGTGTCGCGCCAGCGCGTTGCGCGCGGTGGGATGGCGCGGCGCGCGTTCACTGCAGGCGCACGAAATCGATGAAGCCGCGCTGGATGTCGGTATGCGTGAGCTGCACGCGCAGGGCATCGCCGACATCGAGGCCCTGAAAACCCTTCACCAGCTTGCCCTCGGCGAGCGGGTGCTGGATCCGCACCCAGGTGCCGCCCTCGTTGACGCCGGTGACCATGGCGTCGAACTGCGCGCCGATGCGCGAGCTGAGCAGCATCGCCGCGGCGGACTTGCGCACCAGGCGCTCCACTTTGGCGGCGTTGCCTTCCTGCTCGGTGCAATGCTGCGCCAGCGTGCGCAGCGTCGCATCGTCGTAGGGAGCCGGATGGCCGGCCAACGCCGCTTTGACCAGGCGCTGCGAGACGAGGTCCGGAAAACGGCGGTTGGGTGCGGTGGCGTGGGTGTAGTCATCCACCGCGAGTCCGAAGTGCCCCTCGGCCGGCTCGCCGGGGCGCTTCAACACGTACTCGCCGGCGCCGAGGAGCTTCACCACGGCGAGCGACAGGTCGGGGAAACGCTCGGGTGCCTGCTGCTGGCAGGTGAGGAGGAACTCGCTCAGCGCGCGCGCGTCCGGCGCCGCGGGGAGTGAGCCGCCCACGGTGGCGGCGAGCGCGACGATGCGTGCCCAGCGCTCCGGCACGCGCAGCACGCGGCGCAGCGAGGGCGAGCGCCGGGCCTCCAGAAACTGCGCGACCACGCCGTTGGCGGCGATCATGAAGTACTCGATGAGCTCCTTGGCGCGGTTGTCCTCGTCGGGGCGCAGGTCGGCGAGCGCACCGCCTTCGTACACCGCCTGAGCCTCGAGTGTGGTGAGACCGAGCGCCCCCTGTGCCTTGCGCACGCGCTTCAAGGCCTGCGCCACCCGGTCCTGGATGCGCAGCTGCTCATCCATCCCCCTGACCGCCGCGACCGCGGGCGGCATCGGCCCCTTGCCGTCGAGCCAGGCTGCCACGCTGTCGTAGGCGAGCTTCGCCCGGTTGACCACCCGCGCCCGATAGACGTCCGAGGCGCTCACCGCGCCGTCGCCCGTCACGGTCATCTCGATGACGAAGCTCGGGCGCTCCTCCCCCGCCGCCAGCGAGGTCAGATCGGTCGAGAGCCGCTCCGGCAGCATCGGAAAGATCCGGGCGGCGGTGTAGACGCTGGTCGTGTTGGCGCTCGCATGCGCATCGAGCGGCGAGCCGGCCGCGACCGTGGCATCGACGTCGGCGATCGCCACCAGCACCCGGGTGGCGCCGCCTTGCAGCACCTCCGCCACCGACAGCTGGTCGAGGTCGCGCGACTCGTCGTTGTCGATCGAGCACCAGAGCAGCGCGCGCAGATCGCGGAACTCCGCGCCGGTGGCCGCCGCCGGCGCGCCGATGGCGCGCAGCTGCGCGAGCGCCGCGGGCGGGAAGTCCGGCTCGAGGCCATGCTCGCGCATCGCGCGCCGCGCGATGGCGGCGAGCTCGTCCTGCGGAGCCGTGGCGGCTGTCATCGGCAAATGATACCTGCAAAAAGAAAGGGCGCCGCTCGAACAGCGGCGCCCGGAGCGTGCGGCGGAGCGTCCTGCCCGCCGCCGCAGCAGCCACACGCCTCAGCTCATCGGCAGCGTCCCTGAGTAGTAGACGATCACGTAGGCCTTGAGCGCGCCGCTCGCGGCCGTTCCGGCCGGCTGCGGCACGCTCCAGACCTTGAGCAGCGTGCCCGTGGTCAGGCTGTTGGTGAAGGTCGTGAAGTCAGCCGGGTTGCTGAGATCGAGCGGCGTGATCGTCACGACCCCGCCGCTGCGGTTCAGCTGGTAGACCAGAGTTGCCGACCCGGCGGTGGCGTCGAAGTCCACGGTCGCCGACGTGCCTCCGGTATTGCTCAGCAGCGACATGGTGAAGGAGCTGCCGGTGACGCCGTTGACGACCTGCGCGAGCGGCAGCGGAGTGGGCTCGAGGATCGCCATCGGCACCTGCCACGGCGTGGCGCCGCCCACCCAGGTCGCATAGGAGGCGCCCCAGGCAGTGACC
>DASPOP010000099.1:0-2751 GCA_035625955.1 Steroidobacteraceae bacterium
GGCTCGGTGACGAGGAAAATATGCTGGGCGACGGATCCCATGACGGCGGGTACGGGCGCCTCCTGAAATGCATCCGTACCGATGGCAGCCCGAGGCACTTGCCCACAAATTACGACAATCGGTACCGAATCAGCCATGCAATCGCGCACTGGCGTAACAGTGTTAGTGGCGCCGGGACCCGAGGTCACGAGGCATACCCCCACCCGTCCGCTCGCGCGCGCGAAGCCCGCGGCCATGAAGCCGGCGCCCTGCTCGTTCGCGGGGACGATCAGCGGGATCTGGGACCGCCCGGACCGGCCCGCCTCCTCGTTGAAGAGGAACACCGCGTCGTACGTGGGGAGAATGGCGCCGCCGCTATAGCCGAAAATGGCCGTGACGCCCTCATCGGCCAGCACCTCCATGATCATGCGTGCGCCGCTCATCCGCGTCCCGGCGAGCGGATGGGCCGCGGGGCGGAGCGCAGGACTGGAGTCGCTCGTGGACGGCGAACTCATGGAGGGGTTTTGCGAAACCTCTTGGGTAGACGGGATAGCGACAGAACTTTTGAGCCTAACAGCTTGGGTTCGTGGTGCAAACTCGCACCGATCCTTCTATTCTGACGAGGATTTTTCAGCCACCCGAGGCCCGCCCGCTTCAAGCGCGCCATCCGTCGCGCCTTCCCGACATGCGCCACATCATCGCCATACTGCTGCAGAACGAGGCGGGGGCCCTGACCCGCGTGGCGGGCCTGTTCTCCACCCGCGGCTACAACATCGAGTCGCTGTCGGTGGCCCCCACCGACGATGCCACCGTCTCGCGCCTCACCCTGGTCACGCGCGGCTCGGACGCCGTCATCCAGCAGATCGTCAATCAGCTGAACAAGCTGGTGGACGTCGTGAGCGTGCTCGACATGACCCGCGGCCAGCATCTCGAGCGCGAGCTGGTGCTGCTCAAGCTCAAGGTCGACCCGCGCCACACTGACACGCTGCGCGGGCTGGTGGTGCGCAGCGGCGGCCGCGTGCTCGATCCCGCCACCGAGGGCTTCATCGTCGAGCTGACCGCGAGCGAGGCCGAAATCAACGCTTTCATCGCCGACCTGGCGCGCGGCGCGCAGCTGCTCGAGGTGGTGCGCAGCGGCGCGCTCGGCATCCCGCGCGCGGCGCGCGCCCTGCGGGCCGCGCCGCCGGCGACGGCGGACGCCTAAGGCGCGACGGCTTGCGCGCCAGCCAGCGCGACACGGGACTCCTGCGTGCGGTGGGGCCGGTCGCGCTGGCCGCGAGCCTCATCTGCCAGACGGTGGGTGCGGGCATCTTCGTGGTGCCCGCAACGCTGGCGCTCAACGCCGGGGCCTATGCTCCGCTCGCGATCCTCGGCTGCGGCGTGGCCATGGGAATGGTTGCGATCTGCTTCGCCGAAGGCGGCAGCCGCGTTCCGACCAGCGGCGGCGCCTATGGCTACATCGAGGCCGCTTTCGGACCGCTCGCCGGCTACGTCGCCGGGACACTCCTGATGGTAGGCAACGTGCTCGCGTCCGGCGGCGTGGCCGCCGCCCTCGGCGATGTGATCGCGAGCCTCGCCCCGCCGCCGTTCGCTGCACCGGTCCGCGCGGCCGTCATCCTCGCTGCGATGGGCGGAATCGCGGCCGTCAACAGCTTCGGCGTGGCACGCGGCGCCGGACTCATCAAGGCGGCGACCCTGGTGAAGCTGCTGCCGCTCGCGATCTTCCTCGCCGTGGGAGCCTGGTGGGTGCGTGCGGCGAATTTCTCCGGCGCGACCCTGCCCGGCACCCAGGGCGTGGGCCGGGCGCTGATCCTCGCCCTGTTCGCCTACACCGGCCTGGAGGTGGCGCTGTCGGCGAGCGGTGAAGTGGCGGAGCCCAACCGTACGATTCCACGCGCGCTCGCGGTCGCCATGCTGGCAGTCATCGCGCTCTACGTAGCCATTCAGGTAGTCGCACAGGGCATCCTCGGCGCCGCGCTGGCACAGTCGAGCGCGCCGCTGGCGGACGCCATGGCCAGGATCAGTCCGCTGCTGCGGGCACTGATGCTCGCAGGCGCCGCGCTCTCCATGTTCGGAATGCTGACCTCGGACCTCCTCGGCAGCCCCCGCCAGCTGTTCGCCTTCGGGCGCGACGGCCTGCTGCCGCGGATACTCGGACGGGTTCATCCCGGCAGCCACGCGCCCTACGTGGCGATCCTCACCTACGCCGCCATCGCCGCGGCGCTGGCGCTGACCGGCACGTTCGCCGAGCTCGCGGTGCTCGCGACGCTCAGCTCCGCCGCCGTATATGCCGGCGGCAGCGCCGCCGCCTGGCTGCTCGCGCGCCGCGGCGTGGCGCTCGCCGGCACGCCGCTGGGGTTCCCCCTGCTCGGAGCCGCAGCCTCGCTCGCCATCGCCAGCATGGCGGTGGTGATCACGCTCGCCGCGCGCGAGGAGATTCTGGGTCTCGCGGCGCTGTGCGTGCTAAGCGCGCTCGTGTACCTGATTCAGACGCACGCGATGCCCGCGCGCGACTAGTCGACTGGCCGAAATCGCCGAGAGCGATTTCGGCGGACAATAGCGAGCCCGGAGAGAACAACAACGGAGGGCGCCATGAGAGATTGCCTCACGATCAGCGTGCTGATGATGTCCGCCACCGTGGCGGGCGCCGCGGAAACTCACGCCCCTGCCGGCCGGCTGCCCGACACCGTGCGGCCCAGCCACTATCAGCTGACGCTCACGATCGATCCACGCCAGCCGGAGTTCTCCGGCCAGACCGCGATCGATGTCGAG
>DASPOP010000100.1:0-4153 GCA_035625955.1 Steroidobacteraceae bacterium
ACACACGCACACTCTCCGGTGAGACCGGCGGCCGCGCGCTGCCGATGAGGACGTGCGACGAGGTCGAGCAGGCGGCCGCGGCGCAGGCGACGAGGGCGGCGAGCAGAGCGGTATTACGCGCCATGAGGAGCTCCTGTGCGCAATGCTACCCTCATATCACGCTCGGGAGAATTCTTGTAAGATTTTTGCCAAGCCGTGGCGCAGGCCGCGGCATCCACGGGGGCGCGCACGAGTCGCATGTCTATCGCTTTTCCCCGGTAGGATTCGAACCTACGACCACTCTCCCGCGCCAAGCGAAGGGCGAGGTTGGTGGTGTGGGCCCGGTAGGATTCGAACCTACGACCAAGGGATTCACTTTGCCCCGGAGTTTCCCCCGGGAGTGGACTATCTCTTCACCCGTGCGCACGATGCGCGTGTGGGTGCGGGATGCTCGTAAGCCTGTCATCAAGGGCACTCGAGCCCTCAGGTAGTCTCTGCACCTTCCGCCGGTGTACCGGCGGCTTGGCTCAGGATTGCCATGGGTGTTGGTCCCCGAAGGTTCCCCTGAATTCATCCCGTCCACTTCGCGCGTTTCCGCGCGAAGGCACCATGTCGATGAGTCCCCTGCACTAACCGCTGTGCTACAGGCCCAACCGCGGCGATTGTAGCAGCCGCCCGCCGCGGACTTCGCCTGCAACGACGGCGGGCGGTATCAAATGCGACCTTGCACCAGAATCCTCTTGCCATCGGTGCGCGGCCCGTTAGCATGGTCTTTCCGCGCCGCGCACCTGCGGGTGTGACCGGGCGACGTACAAGGAGGACAGCGTCATGAAGCTCTACTATCTGACCGGCGCCTGCTCGCTGGCGTCGGCCATTTCGTTGCTCGAGGCCGGACTGAAATTCGAGTTGGTCAAGGTGGACCGCAAGACCCGCAAGGCGGCCGACGGGCTCGATTTCAACGAAGTGAACCCCAAGGGCTACGTGCCCGCGTTGACGCTCGACAATGGCGCGACACTCACGGAAAACGTCGCCGTGCTGCAGTACATCGCCGACCGCAACCCGGCCGCGAAGCTCGCGCCTCCAGCCGGCACGCTGGAGCGCTACCGCCTGGTGGAATGGCTCTCCTTCATCAGCTCCGAGATCCACAAGTCGTTCACCCCGCTGTTCCGGGCGGATGCGCACGAGGCGGTCAAGGAATACGCTCGCAACAACCTCACCAAGCGGCTCGATTACGCGGAGCGGGCCCTGGGATCGAAAACTTATCTGATGGGCGAGCAGTTCACCGTCGCCGACGCCTACCTGTACGTGGTGCTCGGCTGGGGCGCGCACGTCAACGTCGACATCGGCCGCTGGCCGCAGCTCAGGCGTCTGCACGAGCGCGTCGGCGCACGCCCGCATACGCTCGAGGCTCTCAAATCCGAAGGTCTGGTGAAGTAGGGGACGCAATGGCTACCAAGCTCAACAAGCAGCTCAAACGCGAGATCGAGGTCGATGGCAAGCCCTACATGATCACGCTCTCCCCCGAGGGCGTGAAGCTCACCGAGAAGGGCAAACGCCTCGGGCGCGAGCACACCTGGAAGAATCTGCTCGGCGGCGACGCCGGCGGCGGCAGCGGAGGCGGCGCGCCCGGCGGCGCGTTCGGCCCCGCGGCCTAGCCTCCGCCGGGGCTGTGGCATGGGCGAGGGGAGACTGCGTGAGCTGCTCGCGCGGCTGCGCGAGCACCTGAGCGCCGGTTCGGCGCTGCGCGCCGAGGATCGCGCGCGGCTCAATACGGTGATGGAGGCCATCGGCGCGCCGGGGCCGGCCAATCCCGGTGCGCTGCTGCGGATCGAGCGCCTGGCGGTGCGGTTCGAAGCGAGCCATCCGGCGCTCGCCGAGACTCTGCGCGAGATCATCGACACCCTCGGCAAGGGCGGCATTTGACGCTCGCAAAGAAATAAGGGCCCGGTGTCGTCACCGGGCCCTTGTTTTATTGGCGAAAACTGCCTGCGGCAGTTTCCGCAGGCCAGCCGCCCAACCTGGCAGCGCTCGCGGGCAAAAGGCGTGACTTTTGCCCGCTACACAACGCGCTGTCTGCGCGTGCTCAGTCGTCCATCAGGAAGCTGCGCAGCTGCTCGCTGCGGCTCGGGTGACGGAGCTTGCGCAGCGCCTTGGCCTCGATCTGCCGGATACGCTCGCGCGTGACGTCGAACTGCTTGCCGACCTCTTCGAGGGTGTGGTCGGTGTTCATGTCGATGCCGAAGCGCATGCGCAGCACCTTGGCCTCGCGCGGCGTGAGCTGCGCCAGCACCGAGTGCGTGGTCTCGCGCAGCGACTCCATCGTGGCCTGATCGATCGGCGAGGCCACCGAGGTGTCCTCGATGAAGTCGCCGAGGTGCGAATCCTCATCATCGCCGATGGGCGTCTCCATCGAGATCGGCTCCTTGGCGATCTTCAGCACCTTGCGCACCTTGTCCTCGGGCATCTCCATGCGCACCGCGAGCTCCTCGGGCGTCGGCTCGCGACCCATCTCCTGCAGCATCTGCCGCGAGATGCGGTTGAGCTTGTTGATGGTCTCGATCATATGCACCGGGATGCGGATGGTGCGCGCCTGATCGGCGATCGAGCGCGTGATCGCCTGGCGGATCCACCAGGTCGCGTAAGTGCTGAACTTGTAGCCGCGGCGGTATTCGAACTTGTCGACCGCCTTCATCAGGCCGATGTTGCCCTCCTGGATGAGGTCCAGGAACTGCAGGCCGCGATTGGTGTACTTCTTGGCGATGGAGATCACCAGGCGCAGATTCGCCTCGACCATCTCCTTCTTGGCGCGGCGCGCCTTGGCCTCGCCGATCGAAACCTCGCGATTGACTTCCTTGATGTCGTTGATCGTGAGGTGATAGAGGCCCTCGAGCTGCTCGAGCTTCTTCTGCCGGCGCTCGATCTCATCCTTGAACCGGGCGAGCGGCGCCGAGTACTTCTTGCCGCCCTTGACGTGGCGCGCCAGCCAGCGCGGGCTGGTCTCGTTCTTCGGGAACGAGGCGATGAAATCCTTGCGCGGCATGCCGGCGTCGCGCACCGCGATGATCATGATCTCCTTCTCGAGCTGGCGGACCTCCGCCACGTGAGTGCGGAGGTTGAGGATCAGCGCGTCGAACATGCGCGGCGAGAGCCGCAGCTCCATGAACTGATCGGCGAGCCGCTTGCGCTGGCGCAGCGTCTTCACGTCCTTGGCGCCGAGCTTGGCGATCGAGCCGAGCACCTGGTTGTAGATCTTGGTGATGCTGGCGAAGCGCGTGGCCGCCTCGACCGGATCCGGGCCGGTATCGATGACCTCCTCCTCGCCATCGCCGTCCTCGTCGCCTTCCTCGTCGTCGTCCGACTTCTCCTCGGTCGCGACCATCTCCACCTTGGTGGGATTCTGCGGCTGCGCGATCACGTCGGGCGCATTCGGGTCGATGAAGCCCACGATCACGTCGACCAGGCGCGCCTGGCCGGCCTTCACCGGCTCGTAGGCACGCAGCAGGAAGTCGTAGGTCGCCGGGTAGAGGGCGAGCGCGCTGCGCACCGCATCGAGCCCTTCCTCGATGCGCTTGGCGATGCGGATCTCGCCCTCGCGGGTGAGCAGCTCCACCGTGCCCATCTCGCGCATGTACATGCGCACCGGATCGGTGGTGCGGCCGAGCTCGGCGTCGAGCGCGGCGAGCGCCGCGGCCGCCTCCTCGATCGCCTCCTCATCCGCGGGAGCGGAGGGCTCGCTCGCCAGCAGCGACTCGGTGTCCGGCGCCTTTTCGTACACCGGAATGCCCATGTCGTTGATGGTGTTGACGATGTCCTCGATCTGCTCGGGATCGACGATCTCGGACGGCAGGTGGTCGTTGACCTGCGCGTAGGTGAGGTAGCCCTGCTCCTTGCCGCGCGCGATCAGGAGCTTGAGCTGCGATTGCCGGTCCTCCGGCATGACGGGCACGCGCCGCTCGAGCGCGAGCGGGCGCTTGTCGCCGGGCTTGCCCGGCGCGCTCTTCGCGTCCGGGGGGCGCGCGCTGTCGTTCACCTTGCCGTGCGCGGCCGGGGCGCGTCCCGCCGCGACACCCTTGCGCGCGGCGAGCGCCGCCGCGTGGGCGCGCTCCTTGTCGCGCAGACTCGCGACCGCGGCGACCGCCTTGTGGGCGGCAGCCGGTTTCACGGACTTGGCGGG
>DASPOP010000101.1:0-3864 GCA_035625955.1 Steroidobacteraceae bacterium
GCAATGCCGTCGATCGCCAGCATCGCATCCCGCAGCTCGCGGTAGGGCGCCAGCACTTCGCGCTGCGGCTTGAGCAGCCGCACCTCGACCGGATCGCCGAGCGCGAAGCGGCGATCACCTTCCACGCGCAGCACGATCCGCTGACGCAGCTGCCGAACCGCTGGTTCGCCACGCAGGTGCTCGAGCGCGTGGCGCGCGAGGCCGTCCAGGGCGGGCGCGGCGCGCTGATCCAGGTGAGTCTGCGGAACCTGCGCGACATCAACGTATCGCTCGGCTTCTCGGTGGGCGACGACGTGCTGCGCGAGGTCGCGCACCGGCTGCGGCAGAACGTCTCCGAGAACGACACCGTGGCGCGCCTCGGCGAGGCGCAGTTCCTGGTGATCGTGCCGGGCTGCACCGCCGAGCGCTCGCTGCTCTACGCCGAGCAGCTCGCCGGCCTCATCCATACCGGCTTTCACATCGCCGGCCTCGGCCTCGAGCTGCACGTCGCCTGCGGCGTTTGCCTGCTGCCCGATCACGGCCGCACGACCGAGGAGCTGCTGCAGCGGGCGCAGGTCGCGCTCGAGGACGCGCACGATGCGTCCTCGCACGTCGCCATGTACCGCCCCGGTCAGGACGACGTCCACCGCCGCAGGCTGACCCTCATCACCGATCTGCGCGCCGCCATCGACAACGACCAGCTCTCGCTCGTCTATCAGCCGCTCGTCACCATGGCCGCGCGCTCGGTGCGCAGCCTCGAGGCGCTGGTGCGCTGGACCCACCCGCAGCTCGGGCCGATCTCCCCGGGCGAGTTCGTGCCGCTCGCCGAGCGTACCGGCGGCTCCCGCCGCCTGACCGACTGGGTGCTGAAGACCGCCATCCGCCAGATGGGGGAGTGGCGCGAGCAGGGGCTCGACATGCAGCTCGCCGTGAACCTGTCGGCGCCCGACATCCTCGACCCGGATCTCGGCGACCAGATCCTCGCGCTGCTGCGCGCCCACCAGGTGCATCCCACCTCGCTGCTCCTCGAGATCACCGAGAGCGCGGTGATGCTCGACCCGCAGGGCGCGGCGCGCAACATGCAGCTGCTGCGCATCGCCGGCGTGCGCTTCGCCATCGACGACTTCGGTACCGGCCACTCCTCGCTCTCGCAGCTCTCGCTGCTCCCGGTCGATGAGCTCAAGATCGACCGCTCGCTCATCAGCCAGGCGGTGAATGGCAACGTGACCATCGTCACCTCGACCATCGAGCTCGGCCACACCATGGGGCTCAAGGTGGTGGCGGAGGGAGTCGAGGATGCCGAGGCCTGGGGGCTGCTGCGCCGTCTGGGGTGCGATTTCGCGCAGGGCTATCTCATCAGCCCGCCGCTGCCGGTCGCGCAGGTCGCGCCGTTCGTCCGCCAGGCCAACCAGCTGCTGCCGGCCTCCGATGCCACCGTCCTGCAGCTGCGCGCGCTCGATCAGCTCGCCGGCCGCAGTAAGCAGCGCTGAGGCGCAGCCGGCAAAAACGACGCTTTTTGCCGGCGGTCAACGGAGTGATGTCCGGCGAAATCGCTTCCTGCGATTTCGCCCAATGAGCTAGTGGCTTGACTCCAGCAGCGCGTCGACGCGCCTGCGGTACTGCACCAGCAGCTCGGCGGCGAAATCGGCGAACACGCGGATCTTCGGGGTGTTGTGCAATCCGCTGCGGCACACGACCATGAGCGGCGCACCCGGCGCCGACCACTCGTGCAGCACCACCTGCAGCCGCCCGGCGGCGAGCGCTTCCGCCACCATGAGGTCGTGCGACTGCACGATGCCCACGCCGCGTATCGCCGCGTGGATGCGCGCCTCGGCGGCGTTGAAGGAGACGCTGAAGGGCAGCTGCAGCTGGCGGCGTGCCGTGCCGCGCTGGAACAGCCACTTGTAGGGGCGATGGCTGGTGCTCGAGAGATGGCCGATGAGCTTGTGGCGGCGCAGCTCGTCGGGGTCGGCCGGGATGCCGTGCTCGCTCAGGTACTCGGGTGAGGCGCAGGTGATGAGGCGCGTGTCGACGACGCGCCGCGCGATGAGGTGCGGCTCCTTGACGGGGCCGGCCCGCACTACCAGGTCCACTTCCTCCTCGATGAGATTGATCACCCGGTCGTTGAGCTGCACCTCGAGCTGCAGCTCCGGGTAGCGCGCCGTGAAGCGCGGCAGCGCCGGGATCAGCAGCGCACGTCCGAAGGCGACCGGCACATCGACACGCAGCCTTCCGGCCACGGCGACGCGCGTGCCGCGCACCGCCTCATCGGCGGACGCGAGCTCGGCGAGGATGCGCTGGCAGCGCGCGAGGTATTCGGAGCCCTCGCCGGTGAGCCCGACGCGGCGCGTGGTGCGGTGGAACAGCTGGCAGCGCAAATGCCGCTCGAGCTCCGCGACATGAGTGCTGACCACCGCGCGCGATACTCCCAGGGAATCCGCGGCGCGCGTGAAGGAGTGCAGCTCCGCCACGCGCGCGAAGCTCTTCATGCAGATGAGCTGATCCATGGCCGTATTGTAAGGGATTTAAGAACAATAAATTCGCGATTAGCCCGTTTTTCGCGACAAGCCGGGAGATTACCGTGCAGCCATCGAGTCGAGAGGTAACCATCATGTTCATCTTCCCGCGCCCGCTGCTTCCCGTCGTCGCCGCCCTCAGTTGGGTCCTGCTGCTGGTCTGCGTATCGGTTATGTCGGCTGGCTGAGGCGCGCGCGCCGGCGAGGGGCGCGCCTCGCGGTTGCAGCGGCTGCGCTTGTGCCGCGGGCCGCCCTTGGGGTATCGTCCGCGCCGGTTCGTGACCTTTCCCTTTCCTGCCGCCTGCCGCCCGCCTCGTTTGCGACGGCTTCGGAGTCTGAAAAGCCGAATCGTTCCCGACCAGGTGGCAGCGTGCGCGCCGAGTCTATCGATCTGCGGTCAGCACTCCTGCCTTTCTTTTGTTTGTTTCAGGAGTCTGATTGCATGACGAAGATCTATGTGGGCAACCTGCCTTTCTCTGCCACTGACGCCGAGGTCCGCGAGCTGTTCGCTCAGCACGGCACCGTCGAGTCCGTAAGCCTCATCACCGACCGCGACACCGGCCGGCCGCGTGGCTTCGGGTTCGTCGAGATGTCGCGCGCCGACGCCTCGCGCGCCATCCAGAACCTCAATGGCAAGGAGCTGGGCGGACGCCCGTTGCGGGTCAACGAGGCCCAGGAGCGCAGCGGCGGCAACCGCGGCGGCGGCGGCGCACCGAAGCGCTGGTAAGCTCCAATCGAGCCAAGGGCCGGCCGTCAGTGCCTCGCGGCATCGGCGACCGGCCTTTTTCATTAACCGAGCCGGTCAATCGAGTGAGTTTCAGGGGAGTGATTTCTCATGGGTAAGGGTGATCCGCGCACGCGCCGCGGGAAGATCTATCAGGGGTCCTTCGGCAAGTCGCGCGTCAAGGACCCGGCGAAGCGGAAGAAGAAGGCCGCGAAGGCCGCCAGGCGCTGATCTGCCTCGAGTCGCGCCCGGGCGCGGCCGGAGCCTTCAGGCGACGATATCCGCGAAAGGGTCGGGCGCTGAGACGTCCGCGGGATGTGTCTTGCGCGCGAGGCAGTCCCTGATGAGCTCGAGCGCCGTGCGCTCATTCGGCGGCAGCTCGGCAGTGCTCGCTCCGAGGGGGGTGGTGCGCTCGCCCCAGCGCACCGCGTGGGCGCAGAAAGACAGTCCCCCGCCGAAGCCAGGCATGAGCAGCAGCGCTCCGGGGCGCACCCGGCCGTCCTCGAGCGCGTCGCAGAGTGCCACCGGCACCGTCGCCGCCGACATGTTGCCGTAGCGCTGCACGGTCACAAACACCCGCTCCATCGGCACGTGCGCGCGCTTGGCGACCGCCTCGATGATGCGCAGGTTCGCCTGATGGGGCAC
>DASPOP010000102.1:0-7818 GCA_035625955.1 Steroidobacteraceae bacterium
CCAGCGTGAGCGCGCGCTCGAGCGCCGAGTCGTAGTCGTCGCCGTGCAGCACGACCTCGGCGCCCAGATCGATCACCGCCTGCACCTTGATGAGCGGCGTGGTCTCGGGCATGACGATGACCGCGGGAATCGAGCGGCGGCGCGCCGCCAGCGCCACGCCCTGCGCGTGGTTGCCGGCCGAGGCGCATACCACCCCGCGGGCGGCGGCGGCCTCGCCGAGATGCACGATGCGGTTGTAGGCGCCGCGCAGCTTGAAGGAAAACACCGGCTGCAGATCCTCGCGCTTCAGCAGCACCTCGTTGCCGAGGCGGCGCGACAGCCGCGCGGCCGCCTCGAGCGGCGATTCGATCGCCACGTCATAGACGCGCGCCTTGAGGATCTTCTCGATGTAGGGACTCGCCACCGGGGCGAGCTTAGCGAACGCGGTGTGTCCCTGTCAGCGCTTGTCGCCGGTGCGGCGCACGGCGAAGCGGTATTCGGCGCGCCCGATCGTCACCTGGTCGCCATCCTTGAGCGCCTGCCGGCTGATGCGCCGGCCGTTGACCATCACACCGTTGGTGCTGTTCAGGTCCTCGATGATCGTATGGGCGGGGCCGGCCAGGATCACCGCGTGGTGGCGGCTGATGTACTTGGCGTCGATCTGCAGGTCGTTGTCGGGCGTACGGCCGACGCTGGTCTTGCGCCCGAGCACGTGCATGACCTCGGTCGCGCCCTCGCTGCGGATCAGCAGGCGCGTCGCACCGTCGGCAGCCGGCTCGCGTACCGCGCCTTCCTCGGCGTCTGCGTGCGCCGCATCGCGCAGCGCCAGATGAGTGTCGGTCGAGATGTGGGCCGCACGGGTCTCGTCGAGCGTGTGGCGCCACTGCTGGTTGGCTTTCTCGAGCTCGGAGACGCGCGCATTGCGGCCGCGCAGCTGCGACTCGAGCCGCGAGATGCCGTCCTCGGCCGCGCGCAGATCCGCCTCGAGCTCATGGGTGCGTGCGATGGCGGCGTCCGAAGCGGTCTGCAGCGTGCGCAGCATCTCCACCTGCTCCGCAACCCGGTCCTCGAGCTGCTTCACGCGCGCCTCGCCGGAGGTGATGCTGGCGAGGTGCCCGCTGCGCTCGAGCTGGGCCGTGCGCAATGCGCCCGCCCACTCCTCCATCTCACCCCGCACCCTGGCGAGCTCCTCTTCGAGCCCGGCGCCGTGTTTGCGCCCGGCGGCGAGCTCCGCCTCGAGTGTCGCGACGCGGGTGCGCGCCTCGTTGAGCGCGGCCTCGTGCTCGCCGGCGCGCGCGGTCACGGTGGCAGTCGCCGAGCGCGCCGCCTCGAGCGCCCCGCTGAGGCTCGCCTCCACGGCCCGCAGCCGCGTGAGCTCGACGTCGCGCTGCTGCAGAGCGCCGGCGAGCGTCGACACCTGACTGTCGAGGTCGGCGATGCGCGCCGCCCGATGACTCAGGTCCGACTCGAGCTCTCCGGCGCGCACGTCGCGTCCGGCCAGCTCACGCGCCAGGCGGGCGCGCCCGCTCTCGTGGCTGTCGACTTCGTCCTGCAGGTCCGACAGCAGCCCCTCGAACAGCGAGCGGCGCCGTTCGGCGGACTGGAATGACTCGAAGTAACTCGCGGCGCGGGCGCGCATCTCCTGCAGCTCGCTCTGCACTGCCATAACCCGCTGCTCGCCGGCGGCTTTCTCCTCGCCGAGCAGCAGCGTGTGCTGCGCCTCGCGCTGCTCGGCGGCGCGGCGCGCTGCGGCGAGCTCCTCGGCAAGATCGCTGGCCTGCTGGCCCGCGGCCGCACGCGCCCGCGTGAGCTCCTCGCCGAGCTCGGACTCGCGCCGTCCGGCGGCGGCACGCGCCTCGGCGAGCTCCGCTGCATGTTGCGCCTCGCGCCGCTCCGCGGCGGCGCGTGCCTCGGCTTCTGCGGCAGCGCGCTCGGTCTCGCGCTGCCCGGCCGCGGCGCGCGCCTGTGACAGCTCCTCGCTCAATTGCTGCACGTGCCGCTCGGCGCTGGCGCGCGCACGCTGCGTCTCCTCGAGGGCGCGCTCGCTCTCGGCCAGGCGGGCGCCGCGCGCAATGAGCAGCTCCTGCGCCTCGCGCAGGTTGGCCACGGCAGTCTGGAGCGGATCCTCGGCGCCTTCGGCTGCGCCGTGGGGCTCCACGGGGGCCTCCCCCGCGCTCAGCCCAGGCTGGACCCAGGTATCGGCGAGCCGATCGCGGGCGGCAGCCTCACGGGCTTTGAGGTCGAGTACCGGAAGCTCGTCAGTGCTGTCGAGGTCATGCCCCAGAGGGAAGGGTCCCTGAGGGGGCGGCCTCAGGCGCGGATCCATTGGGATTGGCTCCCTTATAGCTTTGATGAAAATTCTAACGCCGAAAGGCGTTTAGGTCCGCGGGACCGGGTGCAATTATGTGAGGCGAATCGCGAAAAAACGGCCTGCGGAAGGCCGGGAGCGTGCTTCAGCCCCGCAGAAAGGCCCGCACGGCATCCACCACCGCGCCCGGGGCCGATTGGAAGAGATCCGGGCCGTGGTCCGGAAGGTCGAGCATACGGGCCGCCGGTTGCGCTTCCCTGACCCGCGCGGTGGCGTCCCACCATTCGTCCCGGGGACGCAGCACGAGGAGCGGCTGCGAGACCCGGCCGAGCCGCTCGCGCAGCGCATAGCCGGCTGCGGCGGAGGCCAGGCCGCCGCTCCCTGGCTGCGCGCCGGCCGGACCGAGTGGAACCGAGACCAGGACGAGCCGGCGCAGCTGCGCGGGGCGAGTCAGCGCGAGCTCGGTGGCGAGCACCGAGCCTGCTCCGTGCGCGATCAGATCGACCTGCCGCAGCCGCATGGTGTCGAGAAAGTCGCCGATCGACGCGGCGTATTCCGCCGCACTCATCGCCTGCGGCGGTCCATCCGATTCGCCGTACCCGGGAAGATCCGGCGCATACACCGAGCGGTCGCGCCCGACGAGAGCGAGAAACCCCCTGAACGTGCGGCCGGTGCCCTGGGCTCCGTGCACACAGATGAGCGCCGTTCCCTCCTCGAAGCCGCCTCCGGGAGGAATCGCGTTGTGCACGTGCAGCTGCCCGTAGCGGCATTCGAAATAGCCGCGCCGCACCCGCGGCTCCTCCGCACGCTGCTGCGGCCTGGGGGTCAGTCTGGGCATGCGCGACATAGTGCCACGTTCGTCGCTCCTCTTGCGCACGCAGGCCGGGCGCGTAAATTGGCACCATGCAAGGCATCTTGGTGCTGGCCGGGCTCTGCGCCATGCTCGTCGGCTGCGGGCTCACCGAGACCGGCGCCGCCGCGGCGAGTGGATCGGCCGCCGAGGCACAGCAGGCCGCCCAGGCGCGCGACAAGCAGCAGCGCCTGAAGCAGCAGCTCGACCAGCTCAACCAGCAAGCGGCGGACCGGCAACGCGAGGCCGCCGACGCCGCGGACAAGTAGCCGCTGAGCGCTAAGGCCGCGCCGTGCACAATCTCCAGATCCGCCTCAAGCACCTGCCGTCGAAGTCGAGCGACTTCGAGCTGGTCGAGGCGCAGCGCCCGACGCTCACCAACGGCGCGTTCCTCGCGCGCGCACTGTGGCTGGCGCTCGACCCGTTCCACGTGGCACACGCCGCCAACGGTCACGCGGGCTTCGTGAAGCCGGGCGACCTCGTGCCGGCGCGCGGCGTCGGCGAGGTGATCGAGTCGCGTCACGACGTGTTCGGTGTCGGCAGCGTCGTGGTCCTGGATGCGGGCCTGCAGCAGTTTTCCGTGTCGGACGGCGAGTACGCGCGCTTCGTGCATCCCGGTCAGACGCCTGCGTCGACGGCGCTCGGGATCCTGGGCGCGCCCGGTATGGCCGCCTACTTCGGGCTCCTCGACCTGGCCAAGCTCAAGCCCGGGGAGACGGTGCTGGTGTCGGCCGCCTCGAACGCCGCGGGCTCGATGGCCGGCCAGATCGCGATGTTGAAGGGTGCGCGCGCCATCGGCATTGCCGGCACGCGCGAGAAGTGCGAGTGGGTGACGCGCCACGCGCGTCTCTCCGCCTGCATCAACTACCGCTCCGAGCCCTTGAGCGCGCGCCTGCGGCAGCTCGCGCCGCACGGCGTGGACGTGTATTTCGACAACACCGGCGGCGAGCTGCTCGAGACCATCATCGCAGAGCGGCACCTCGCGAGCCGCGCACGGATCGTGCAGAACAGCCTGAGCGATTTCGATCCGGCGCCGGCGCTGCTGCGGGCCGGCTATCTGCCGGAGAAGGACGGGATTCAGGTGCTGCGCGCGCGGGTGCGCGACTACGAGCCCCGCCGGGGCGAGTTCCTGCGCGAGGCGATCCCCTGGCACGGTGCCGGCCGCATCGCTCTCAAGGAGGACGTCGTCGAGGGGCTCGCCAACGCTCCGGCCCATCTGCTGGCCGCGATGCGCGGCGACAACTTCGGCCGCCCGCTCGTCAAGCTTTAGGACTTCAATGAAGGGAGCCCCCGCCGACCCGCCGGCGGGGGCTTTCGATACGCACCCGCTCAGCGGTGGCGCCGCGCCTTGCTGCGCTTTGCGCTCTTGCGGGCGGTTTTCTTCGCGCCTCTGCGCGCCGCCTTCTTCGCGGCCTTCTTTTTCGCCGGTCTGACCTTTTTCTTTGCGGCTTTCTTCTTTGCGGCTTTCTTCCGGGCCGGCTTTTTCGCGGCCGCCGGCTTCGGTGCCGCAGGCTTGGCCGCCGCGGCTGCTGCAGGCGCGGGAGCTGCCGCGGGCTTGGCCGCGGGCGCGGGCTTCGCCGGCGGAGCCGCGGGCTTCGCTGCCGCCGGGCGCGGCGGCTCCTGCACCGCGAACGCTCCTCCCTGCGGATCCATGAAGAGCGCGATCCAGCTGCCGCCCGGCACCTCGACCGGCCCGTGCAACAGCCTTCCACCGGCCGACTTGGCGGCGGCGACCGCGCGGCCCGAGTCCGCCACGTGCACGTAGCTCAGCCATGAGGGCGGCGTGGCCGGCCCCTGGACATTGCACATGCCGCCGACCATCGAGCCGAAGCGCTCGAAGATCTGGTAGACGCCCATGGCGCCCATGTCGTGCCCCTGTCCCTTGGTCCAGCCGAACAGGTCCCCGTAGAAGCGCAGCGCGCCGGCGACGTCGGTGGTCGCCAGTTCGTGCCAGGAGAAAACTCCGGCGCCGGGCGCGGGAACGGCGCCGCCGTTCGGGCCGGGCGTGTACAGCGCGAACGCTGCGCCCTGCGGGTCCGCCAGCACCGCGAAGCGGCCGACGTTCGGGATGTCGGCGGCCGCCTTCACCACGCGCGCGCCGAGGCGCTGGGCGTGCTCGGCGGTGGCGTCGACGTTCGGGGTGCCGATGTAGATCAGCCAGTGCGGCGGCGTCCCCGCCGCCTCGGGAGGCAAGGCCATGAGGCCCCCGACCTGGCTCTGGCCGGCCATCCAGATGGTGTAGCCCGGCATGCTCGACGGCTGGGTCCGCCACGGCACCACCTTGGTATAGAAAGCAGCGGCGGCGGCCGTGTCAGTCGTCAACAACTCGTGCCAGATGAATCGTCCCCGGATATCCGCATTGCTCATGGCCTGTTCCTCTTGTTTGCAAACGACCTGTCAGCGAACGAGCTTCCTAGCGTCGACGATCAGCACTGCCGGCGCGCGCGGAGCCGCCGGCGGGAAGCGCTATCGAGGATTAGCGGCGCATTCTGCCTCGCCGCGCCTGTCACTGCCATGACTGTTCGGCCGGCGCGTGTTGCGGCGCGTTGCGCGCATGCCAGATGAGGTAGAGCCCGCTCGCGATCACGATGCCGCCGCCCAGGCACACCCGCGCCGAGGGCAGCACCTGCCAGACCACCCGATCGATGCCGACTCCCCAGAGGAGCGCGGTGTATTCGAACGGCGAGACGACCGAGGGCGGCGCCGAGCGGAACGCCTCGGTGAGCAGGTACTGGCCGATCGCGGCGAGCACCCCCAGGGCGAGCAGCCATTTCCAGTGCTGGTGCTGGATCGCCACCCACCCCGGGGCGGCCATGGCGGTGGCGAACACGGTCATGAGGCTGATGGTCCAGAAGACGACGCTCACCGTGGTGTCGGTCCGCGTGAGCACCCGCACTGCGATTCCGCTCAGGGCGTAGGCGGTGGCGCCGATGAGCGCGGCCACGGCGCCGAAGCTCGCCAGCCCCGAAGTGGTGGGCCGCAGCATGACGAGGACGCCAGCCAGCCCGACGAGAATCGCCAGCCAGTTGCGCCAGTCGAGCCGCTCCCGCAGCAGCGGCACCGACAGCGCCGCCACCAGCAGCGGCGCCGACAGAAAGACCGAATAGGCATTGGCGAGCGACAGGGAGCGCACCGCGTAGATGAAGCCGCCGATCACCACGACGCTCAGGCAGCCGCGCAACAGGTGCATCGGCCAGCGCCGCGGGACGAGATCGCGCATCCTGCCTGCGATCAGCACCGGCGCGAGCGTGAAGGGGAGCGAGGTGGCGCCGCGCAGCGCCGCCACTTCCATGGGCGGATAGCGCATGGCGAAGAACTTGAGGACCCCGTCCATGAAGGAGAACACCGCGACCGCGGCGATCATGGTCGCGATGGCCTGGAGCCGGCGCTCGTGCACGGGTCGCTAGGCCGCCGGCCCCGCCTGCGCCGGGCGGCCAGTGCCGGCCACGGGGCGATAGCGCGTGCCGAGCCAGCGCGCCGGCAGCGGGTAAGCGCTCACCAGCGACACGATGAGCGAGGAGGCGTAGGGCACCGACTGGATGAGCAGCACGACGATCCACGCCAGGCGGTCGGGACCGGCGAGCTCCTTGGTGCCGGTGTAGGCGACGCCCCATGCCGACAGCAGCAGCCCCACCACCATCACCGTCTCCTCGCGCGCCGCTGCGAGCGCCCGCAGGAAGCCCGAGTTGCTCCCCTGCTTCGGCGTGCGGAAGAACGGCTCGCTGCGGGTGACGAGACCCTTGACCGCGGCGGTGCCGATCGTGTGCGTCAGGGCGAGACCCGCGACCGCCGCCGCCACCGTCTGGCGGATGTTGGCGCCCACCCGCACGCGGTAGAGGTGCACGAGCTTGGCGAGCTTGAAGGTGAACAGCGACAGCGGCAGCACCGAGTACATGACGAGCGGCGGATCGACCTTGCCCGGCGCCCACACCATCGCCGCCGACCAGCCGAGAGCCGCCAGGTTGAACAGCAGATTGCAGCCGTCGGCCACCCACGGCAGCCACCCGGCGACGAAGTGGTAGCGCTGGCCCGGCGACAGCGGGCCGCCCTCGAGGAACAGCGCACGCGCGTGCGCCTTCAGGATCTGCATCGCGCCGTAGGCCCAGCGGAAGCGCTGCTTCTTGAAGTCGATGAAGGTGTCGGGCATGAGGCCGCGGCCGTAGCTCACCGGCACATAGGTGGCGTCGTAACCCGCCTCGAAGATGCGCAGTCCGAGCTCGGCGTCCTCGGTGATGCACCACTCCGCCCAGCGGCACTCGTCGAGCTGCCGGCGCCGCACCATGGTCATGGTGCCGTGCTGGATGATGGCGTTGCGCTCGTTGCGCGTGATCATGCCGATGTGGAAGAAGCCGCGGTATTCGGCGTAGCACATGGCCTTGAAGGCGCTCTGGTCCGCGTCGCGGTAGTCCTGCGGCGCCTGCACGATGGCGATGCGCTGGTCCTGGAATGCCGGGGTGAGCTCGCGCAGCCAGCCCGGCTCCACCACGTAGTCGCTGTCGATCACGGCTACGATGGCGGCATCCGGCATGGTGCGCTCGAGCGCGTAGTTGAGCGCGCCGGCCTTGAAGCCGGCGAGCGGCGCGACGTGGAAGAAGCGGAAACGTGACCCGAGCTTCGCGCAGTGCGCCTCGACCGGGCGCCAGACGTTCTCGTCGCGCGTGTTGTTGTCGATCACCAGCAC
>DASPOP010000103.1:0-10261 GCA_035625955.1 Steroidobacteraceae bacterium
TGGAGCGGGTGATGGGAATCGAACCCACGTTAGCAGCTTGGGAAGCTGCAGTTCTACCATTGAACTACACCCGCCTGGGGGGTGGAATCTTACGCTAGTCCCGCGGGCGCGGCCCAGTCTCGCCGCGCAGCTGCGCCCCGAGCTGCTCCATGCTGAGGGGTTTGGAGAACAGCCACCCCTGAGCGTACTGGACGCCGTGGGAGCGCAGAAACTCCGCCTGCGCCGCGGTCTCGACGCCCTCGGCGATCATCTGCATGTTGAGCGATTTAGCCATCTCGATGATGTGGCGCACCACGTGGCTCGTCACCGCCTCGGTGCCGATGGTGTCGACGAAAGACTTGTCGATCTTCAGCCGGTCGAGCTCGAGATTGTGCAGGTACGACAAGCTCGAGTAGCCGGTGCCGAAGTCGTCGATCGCGACCTGGATGCCGGCGGCGCGCAGCTGGCGGATATTGCGGCGGCTCGCCTCGATGTTCATGAACACCCGCTCGGTCGCCTCGACGTGCACGCTGCTGCCGGAAATCCGCATGCGTTCGATCATCGCGCGCAACCGATCGACGATCTCCGGATTGCAGAGGTCCTCGGCCGAGAGATTCAGCGAGATGTGAAAATCGTTGCGCGACCGCAGCAGCTCCCCGGCCTCGCTCTCGAAGATCTTCAGTTCCGCGTCGGTGATCCGCCCCATGAGCCGCGTGCTTTCGGCGATGGGGATGAAGAGGTCCGGGCCGATGAGCTCGCCGTTCGGGCGGCGCCAGCGCAGCAGCGCCTCGGCGCCCACCCAGGCGCCGGTCGCGAGATCCACGATGGGTTGATAGACGAGAAACAGCTCCGAGGTCTTGATGGCGTTGCGCAGCAGCCTCGGCATCGAGGTCTCGAAGCGCGCCAGGCGGACCGCGACCAGCACCAGCAGCGCCGCCGCCGCCGCCCCGACCGGCAGCAGCACGAGAACGATGCGCCGCTGATCCTCCTCGATACGGTTACGCCCGATGGCGGCGAAGGCCACGTAGTCGCCGCGCACTGAGCGCTTCCAGACGATGAGCTCGCTGCCGTCGTAGAAGCTGCCCTCGGCCGAGCTGCCGATGCGCTGGATCCACTGGGGATTGAACGGTCCGCGCTGCGTCAGCACCTGCTTGCGCTGCGCGCTCATCAGTCCGAGCGCCACGTTGCTTTCGTCCGTGAGCGCATCGACCGGCAGCGACTGACTGATGAGCGCCGCATAACCGCTCTGCGGATCGGAGCCGATCACCAGACGCGTCTCCGGCGCCAGCGGATGGCGTACGCCGACCCGCAGGACGTAGCCGGTCGCGCTCGTGTAGGTCGGCGGGCCGACGGGTATCGGCTCGCGGCCGAAGGACGAGCACACCAGGACGTCGTCCTTGATGTAGCCGACGTCGACCAGGAGATTCGAGCGGATGACCAGCCCGCGCATCAGCTCGAGGTTCTGATCGGAGCAGGGATCCTGCGCATCGGTGGCGCGCAGCTCCATGAACGCGGCGCGTACCTGCTCGCCGATCCGGTCGGTCCGCTGCAGGATCTCGGCGGCGAAGCTCGCCGCGCGCCGCTCCTGCCGCACGAGACTCTGCTGTTCTGCCAGCCAGACCGCCGCCACGATCGGCACGATGATCGCGACGGCAGCGCCAGCGTAGAGCAGCAAGGCCCTGCGTCTCTCCCGCTGCATGCGCCGATCATACCCTCGGGGTGAGACGCCACCCGATGCTGCGCCGCGCACGCGCCGGGAACGCTCAGAATGGGTAGTTGATTCCGCTGAACACCGCGCCCCTTCCCTGGCCGTACCCGAAATCGACGTAGCCGACGACGTACGGGCTGGCGACGCCGCGCACGCCGAGGCCGATGGCGCGATGCATGTGGCCGCCGAGGCTGGAGTCGGAGTCGCTGAACACCCTGCCGGCATCCACGAACGGCGCGAGCTCGAGGT
Organism: Steroidobacteraceae bacterium; assembly: GCA_035625955.1. GTDB lineage: Bacteria > Pseudomonadota > Gammaproteobacteria > Steroidobacterales > Steroidobacteraceae > 13-2-20CM-66-19. Next base: position 1,937 of record DASPOP010000103.1, read on the forward strand.
TGACGCGCGTGCCGAAGGCATCGAATCCGGCCACCCGCTTGCGCAGCTCGGCGCCGAGGGCCAGGAGATCGCGGTCGACCCAGCGGTCGGCGCCTTCCGAGCGCAGCGGCTCGTACTCGCCCGGGATGCTGCGATCGCCGCCGAGGCTGGAGAGCGCCCAGAAAGGCGCGCCGCCCGCGGAGGTCATGAAGCGCGCCGCGGCGTGCCAGGCGAGCGTGACGTCGCGGCCGAGCGCGAGGTACTGGCGCACCTCGGCGCCGAGGTAGCTGTAGGAGACCGAGCTGCCGAGCGCGCGGCTGACGAAGCCCCCGTACAGGCTGCAGCGCGCCCCCGAGCCCGGAATGATCGCCGAGTCGCGGGTGTCGTAGGTGAGAATCAGCCGCTGCTGCAGCTCGTGCTCGGCCCCGAGCCCGGGCAGCCCGGGGAAACGGGTCTCGATCGACGGCACCGTCGGCAGCACGCCCGCCAGCACGTCGACGTAGCGCACCCGCGCGAGGTACGCGAGCTGCAGCTGCGGATTGAAATTGCGCCCGATCCGGACGTCGAGCCGTGCCTGATTGTCGAGATAGTTGGTCTGGTTCTCGATCGGTGTGTGGTTGCCGATGCCGTAGAAGCGCGGCACGCCGCTGCGATCGTAGATCGCCTCCACCGACCAGCTCCAGGCAGTCGTGTGCGTCTGACCGGCGACGTACTGGCCATCGAACTCGCGCTCGACGCGCTCCTTCCCCCCGCCGACCACCAACCACTGAGCGTCCGCGGAGGGGAAACCGAAGACGCGCAGGCGGCTGCCCCAACCGAAGTACTCGCTGTGGATCACGTCCGGGGCGATGATCCGCTCGATCTCGTTCTGCCGGTTGGTGCTCAGCCACGTCGGGATCAGGCCGAGCGTCGTGCCGCTGTAAGGATCGGTGTCGATCTCGGGAATCGGGATGAAAGGGGCAGTGGCGGGATTCAGCCAGCGGTCGATGCCGTCGTCGTCCGCGCCGGCGGGCTGCGCCGCGAGCAGCGCCAGCGCGCATGCACCGGCCCTCAACGCAGTCGAGCAGCGCCGGCGCATGCGGCCTTGGGTCAGCGGGCCGGATTCCAGCGGTAGGTACCCTCGACGCCGAACATGCGCGGCGCGCCGGGAATGTTCCAGGCGATGGTCGGGGTCGGCACCGGCAATCCGCCGGGTCCCGGTGCGAACGCTTCGACCGTGCCGCCGGTATAGGCGTAGTGCTGCCCGGTGAGGTTGTTGCCGAACAGCGCCAGCTCCCAGCGGCGTGCGGGACTCGCGAGCGCCACGCGCCCGTTCAGCGTGCCGTAGGAGGGCTGGAAGTTGAAATCATTGATCACGTTGAACTGGATCTTGTCCTGCCAGGCGTAGTCGGCGCGCACCGTGAGCTCGCCGACCGGGGTCGGGATGTCGCAGATGGCGGCGAGCGAGGCCTGGTAGCGCGGCGTCTGATAGAAGTCGTTCCCCGAGAGGTCCGCGACCGGCCCGCCCGGGACCGGCTGATAGATGAAGCTCTGGTAGCGCGCGTCGGTGTAGCCGAACGAGCCGTGCAGCGACAGCGCCCGCGTCAGGCGCCACTGGGTCTCGAGCTCCGCGCCGCTGATATGCGCGCGTCCGGCGTTGGTCACCAGCGTCGCGGGAGTCCCGTTGACGAGCTCCGCCAGCAGGCGCTGCATGTCGTCATAGTTGCCGTAGAACACGTCGCCGTTGACGCGCAGCGCGCCGCCGAGCAGGTCGGCCTTCAGTCCCAGCTCGAAGTCGGTGAGCTGCTCGGGACGGAACGGCTGATCCTGGGGCGACGACACCGGCGCGTTCCAGCCGCCGGAGCGCTGGCTCCGCCCGGCCCGGGCGTAGGCGTTCAGCTCCGGAGTGATGCGGTAGTGCGTCGAGAGCTCCCACGACCAGAAGGTGTAGCCGACGCTCTCCGCGATCAGGGGACACGGTCCGGGCGCCGCGCCGGTGATGGTGCAATTCTGTGTGGGAACCGGCCCGGGGATGATGACGTAGTCGTTCTCCTCGAGATCGCGCCGGTCCTCGGTGCGCCTGAGGCCCGCGGCCACGTACCAATCCGGCGCGAGCTGGTACTCGCCGTGCAGATAGGCAGCGATCGAGCGGTTCATCACCGAGTTCTGCTCGTACACCGGCAGCGGGCTGAAGAACGGGGTGAGGTCGAGACAGGTGGGAGCGAGAACCGGGCAACCGGTGAGCTGCGCGATCTGGCCGAGGCCGCCCAGGAACTGCGGCGACGCCGGCGCCTGCACCGAGGGCGCGCTGCCGTCGTCGCGGAACCAGTAGAGGCCTCCGACCCAGTCGAGCCGCCCGCCGAGCGCCTTGCCGTTCAACTGCAGCTCGGCGCTCTTCTGGTTCGAGCTGTTGATGAGAGTCGAGTCCGCGAGCGGCAGCGTCGAGGCATCCACGTCGAGGGCGGTTGCGGCATCGAGATGGCGGTAGCCCAGGATCAGCTTGAGTGTCGGACCGCCGTCCAGCGCGTGCGTCGCGGTGAGCTGCAGGGTGTCGGTGGAGGCGCGGTCGCTCGCCGGAAAGCTACCGTCCGTCTGGTAGGGATCGGCGGGGAACGAGACCGTCGGGATCCCCGGAATCATTGCAAACTGCGCGAGCGCCTGGCCGAGCTGCGCGACCAGCGTGCCCGGCGCGGGACCTGCGAGCGGATGCAGGATGGCGCCCGCCTCGCTCGCCTCGAAGCGTTCGTAGGTGAAATAGACGTCGGTCGCCGCATCGGGCTTCCACAGGGCGCCGAAGCGCGCCTGATAGCGGTGCCGGTTGCCGAGGTCGTTCTGCCCCGAGGAGTCGCTCGAGCCGTAGCCGTCGCGCCGGTTGTCCTGCAAGGCAAAGCGCAGGCCGAAGGTGCTGCTCAGCGGCACGTTCACGCTCGCCCTGCCCATGAGCTCGCCGTAGTCGCCTGCCGAGGCCGCGAGCTCCGCCGCGGAACCGTCGAGGTCCGGGCGATGCGTGAGCAGCAGGATCGAGCCGCCGGTGTTGTTGCGGCCGAACAGCGTCCCCTGCGAGCCGCGCAGCACCTCGACCGAATCGATGTCGAGCAGCGTCATCATCGCGCCCTGGCCGTTGGCGATGTACACACCGTCGACGTACAGGCCGACGGCGGGATCGAAGACGATGGCGGAGCGATTGACGGTCTGGCCCCGCATCGTCACATCGAGGGCCGACACCGACTGGGGCGACGAGTACATGTGAACGTTGGGCACGTCGCGCCCGAGGTCGTCGAGCAGCACGGCGGATGCCTCGCGCAGCTCCTCGCCCGAACGCACGCTGACGGCGAGCGGGATTTCCTCGGCGGGCTCGGCGCGGCGGCGGGCGTAGACGATGATCTCGTGCAGCGGGCCGGTATCGGCCGCGGCAGCAGCGGCCGGAGCCTCGTCGGCTGGCAGCGCCATGGGAGCACCCAGCACAGGCGCGAGCGCGATCCACGCGGCCGTGCGCTTTCGATCGCACGCCCCGCTGCGGACGCGTGCAGGTTTTCGCAGGTTCATGTTCTGGCGACCCTCCGGCTGAGCGCTTGGACCGACAAGTTCCTGGACCGGCTGGCCGGGAAAATGTAACAGATTGTCCGGCCCTATAATCATCAGACCTGCCCTAAGTTACGGATTGAAACCCATGAGCTCAGCAGCCGCCCGGTCCGTCGAGCGCGCGGTGTGCGTCTATTGCGCTTCGAGCCGTTCCTCGCATGCCGACTACCGCGCCGCCGCACATCGCCTCGGTGAGGTGCTCGCGTCCGTGGGCCTCGGGATCATTTACGGCGGGGGCGCGGTCGGCTCCATGGGTGCGCTGGCGGACGGCGCGCTCGCCAAAGGCGGCCGCGTCATCGGCATCCTGCCGCGCTTCATGGCGGACCTCGAATGGGGACACCGGGGACTCACCGAGCTCGAGCTCGTGGAGGACCTGCGCGCCCGCAAGCACCTGATGCTGACGAGAAGCGATGCGGCGATCGCGCTCCCGGGCGGCTCCGGGACCCTCGAGGAGCTGCTCGAGGCCATCACCCTCAAGCGCCTCGGTCTCTATCTCAAGCCTATCGTGCTGGTGAATACGCGCGGTTTCTTCGCGCCGCTCCTCAAGCTCCTCGACCACGCGGTCGAGGAGCGTTTCATGGACCGGCGCCACCTCGATATGTGGCGGGTGGTCGCACGCCCCGAGGAGGTCCCGGAGGCGCTCGCCGCTGCGCCGGTCTGGTCCGCCGAAGCCCGCAGCTTCGCCGCCGTCTGACCTCAGCGCTTTCAGGCGTCCGCGCGCCGCGCCGCGGCGAGATCGAACGGCAGGGTGTGCAGGCGGATACCGGTCGCGGCGCGCACCGCGTTGGCAACCGCCGGCGCGATCGGCGGCGTTCCCGGCTCGCCGACGCCTGAGGGTGGATTGGTCGAGGGCACGATGTAGACCTCGACGACACGCGGCATGTCCGGCAGGCGCAGCACCTGGTACTGATGGAAGTTGCTCTGGTCGACGTGTCCGTCGGTGAGCGTGATCTTCCCCAGCAGCGCCGCCGACAGGCCGTAGCCGATGGCGCTCTGCATCTGCGCCTTGACCACGTCCGGTGTGACCGCGATCCCGCAGTCGACGGCGCACACGACGCGATCCACCGTGATCCTGTCGCCGCTCACCGTGACCTCCGCGACCTGCGCCACCACCGTGCCGAAGGACTCGTGCACGGCGACGCCGCGGCCGCGGCCCTTGTCCTTCGCGAACGGCTGATCCCAGCCGGCCTTCTCCGCCGCAAGCTTCAGCGCGCCCACGTGCCGCGGGTGCTTGCCGAGGAACTTGAGGCGAAACGCCACCGGATCCTCGCCGGCGGCCTGCGCGAGCTCGTCGATGATCACCTCCTTCGAGTACGCCGTGTGCGTGTTCTCGACCGAGCGCCACCAGAGCACCGGTACCCCGACTTTAGGCATGTTCCAGCTGACGTGTGCGTGGTCGAGGTCGTACTCCGCGGCGGCGTGGCCGTCGACCGCCGACCCATCGATCCCGTTCTTCATCAGCACGGGCTCGAACGCCGTGCCCTTCATGATCGACTGCCCGACGATGCGCTGCCTCCAGGCGATCTTGCCGTCCTTGTCGATGCCCGCCTCGACGCGGTGATAGTTGAGTGGCCGGTAGCGGCCGCCGGTGATGTCGTCCTCGCGCGTCCAGATGAGCCGCACGGGGTACTTGCCGCCGGTGGCCTTGGCGATCGAGGTCACCTCCGAAACGAAGTCCGAATCAGGCGTCGCGCGGCGGCCGAAGGTGCCGCCGGCAGCGAGTGTGTAGATGAAGACCTGCTCGGGCTTCAACCCCGTGATGGTCGCGGCGGCGTACTGGTCGGGCGTCTGCATCTGGCAGCCCGCCCAGATTTCGCACTTGTCGGCACTCAGCCTGCAGACCGCCGTGAGCGGCTCCATGGTCGCGTGCGCCAGGTACGGAAACTCGAACTCGCCGCTGACGCGATGCACGGCGTGGAGTAGCGCAGCGTCGGCATTGCCGGCTTGCGCTACGGTGAGTGCCTGCTTGCCGCGCGCCAGCGCACGGTATTCCTTCATGAGCCGCGCCGTACCGCGCTTCTCCGCGGACGACTCGTCCCAGGTGACGGCGAGCGCTTCGCGCCCTTTCTTCGCCGACCACATGTCGCGCGCCACCACCGCGACGCCGCGCGGCACCTCGACGACGTCGACGACCCCCGCCACCGCCTTCGCCTTGGCTGCGTCGAAGGACTTCACCCTGCCGCCGAAGCGCGGCGGACGCGCGATGACCGCCGTCATCATCCCCGGCAGCCGCACGTCGATCGCGTACTGCTGCGCCCCCGTCGACTTGGCGCGCGCATCGAGGCGCGGCAGCTTCTCGCGGCCGACGATCCTGAAGCTGGCCGGATCCTTGAGAGCGACCTTCGCCGGGACCGGCTGCTTCGCGGCGCTGCCGGCGAGCTCGCCGAAGCTGGCCTTGTGGCCGGAGGCTCCGTGTGCGACCACGCCTTCGCTCACGGTCACTTCTCCTGCAGGCACGCCCCACTGCTGTGCGGCCGCGGCCACCAGCATGGCGCGGGCGGTGGCACCCGCCTGCCGCAGCTGCTCCCAGGAGTTGGCGATGGCGGTGGAGCCGCCGGTGAACTGCGCATGCACGCCGAGCGGGACGAAGGCGTTGTTCTGATAGAGCGGAACCCTGGCGGGCGCGCTCTCGACCCGCATCTGCTCCCAGGAGGCATCGAGCTCCTCCGCCACTATGGCCGGCAGCCCGGTCCATACGCCTTGGCCCGCCTCGAGGTGCTTGGAGATCACTGTGACCGTGTTGTCCGGGGCGATGCGCACGAAAGGCATCTCGAGCGGCGCCGCGGGAGCGGCCGTGCCGGCACCCGGTCCGGCCGGTCTGCAGCCCGGCAGCAGGACGCCGAGTGTGAGACCCGAGCCGGCGAGCGTCGTGAGCTCGAGAAACTGGCGGCGGGTCAGCGATGCAGCCGAATCCGGGGCGCGACTGGCATCTCGAAGGTAGCGCACGTACATGGCTCAACTCCCCGCAGGCTTCGGCGCGCCGAGCGCCGCGGCGGCCTGGTGGACGGCGGCGCGGATGCGCACGTAGGTGCCGCAGCGGCAGATGTTGCCGGACATGGCGGCGTCGATGTCGGCATCGCTCGGCTGCGGATTTGCGCCGAGCAGCGCCGCGGCCGACATGATCTGCCCGCTCTGGCAGTAGCCGCATTGCGGCACGTCGAGCGCGATCCAGGCCTGCTGCACCGCCTTGCCTGCGGGCGTCGCGAGGCCCTCGATGGTCGTGATGCTCTTGCCGGCAACGGCCCCCACCGGCGTGACGCACGAGCGCGTCGGCTGGCCGTCGATGTGCACCGTGCAGGCGCCGCACAACGCCATGCCGCAGCCGAACTTGGTACCGGCGAGCTCCAGGTGATCGCGGATCGCCCAGAGCAACGGCATGTCGGGATCGACGTCGAGCTCGCGGCTCTCACCGTTCACGGTCAGCTTGATCGACATGACAACCCCTCCCCGCAAGGCCCCCGATCTAATGCGCGGCGGGCCATGGCCCACCATCCCCCGTTGGAGAGATTAACCCCGCCGGGACCTAAGGTGCAGCCAGGGCCGCCTCTGCCGTCACAGGTGGTCGGTCGAATCGATGAAGTCGTCGAGATCCTTCTTCATCCTGGCGATCGAGGCCGGGTTCACGTACATCATGTGCCCCGCCTCGTAGTACTTCATCGAGATGCGCGCGCTCGCCGCAGGCGCAACGCCGAGGTGCGACATCATGTACTCGGTCGCCGAGAACGGCGTCGCCAGGTCGTAGTACCCGTTCAGCACCAGCACCTTGAGGTTCTGGTCCTGAGTGAGCGCCTGGGCGAGATCCACGCCCGAGTTCACGATCGGCTGCTCGCCGCTATCGGTCTTGTGCGTGAATTTCCACTTCTCGCCGATGCCGAAGTTGGTGGTGTAGTAGGTCTTGCCCTGCCCGAACTTGAGCTCGCCGTGATAGTAGTCGAGGAACGCGGCGCTGAAGGCTGCGCCGATCGCGGCCGACTGCGGATCGTAGTCCGCCTCCTTGGCGAGCGGGTCCTGCGTGGGTCCCGCGAAGCGCCCGTCGAGCCGGCCGATGGTCTTGCGCTGGTTCTTCAGCAGCTCGTGGGCGAACATGATCTCCGAGACCCGCAGGTTCGCGAACTTGAGGTACTCGGTCGAGAGGCCGGTGTACTCGTGCAGCTGCGCCGCCACCGCGTCGCGCTCGGCATCGCCGAGCGCATCGCCCTTCAGGAGCGCCGCCGTGTACGGGCCCGCCGCATAGGCGCGCACCTCGGCGAGCAAGGGCTCGAGAGCCGCCGGCTGGCGCGGCAGCGCCTTCTGATACCAGGCCACCGCAGCGTAGCCCGGCAGGTACACCGAATAAGGACGGTCGTTGCCCGGGAGCTCGGCGAAAATCGCCTCGATGTCGGTCGCGACCGAGACCAGGATCAGGCCGTTGAACTCGAGCGAGCGGTGCGTGCGCAGGTAGTTGACGATCGCCGCGCCGCGCGTGGTGCCGTAGCTCTCGCCGAGCAGGTACTTCGGCGAGCTCCAGCGGTTGTTGTCGCTCACGTACTGGGCGATGAAGCGGCTGATCGAGTCGATGTCGGGGTCGACCCCGAAGAACTCATCGTCCTTGTGGTTGCAGACGGCGTGCGAGAGCCCGGTACCCACCGGATCGATCATGACGAGATCGCTCTTGTCGAGGATGCCGTACTGGTTCTCGACCGTCCGATAGGGCGCGCTCGGCGTCGGCGTCGGATCGGCGACCACCACGCGCTTCGGCCCCAGCACTCCCATGTGCAGCCAGAGCGAGGAGGAACCCGGACTGCC
>DASPOP010000104.1:0-11607 GCA_035625955.1 Steroidobacteraceae bacterium
TATCTTGGCGACCACGCCGGCGCCGACGGTCTTGCCGCCCTCGCGGATCGCAAAGCGCAGCCCCTGGTCCATCGCGATCGGGCTGATCAGCTCGATCGTCATCTTGATGTTGTCCCCGGGCATGACCATCTCCACCCCCGAGGGCAGCTCGATCGTCCCGGTCACGTCCGTCGTGCGAAAGTAAAACTGCGGCCGGTAGCCCTTGAAGAACGGCGTGTGCCGCCCACCCTCTTCCTTCGTCAGCACGTACACCTCGCACTCAAAGTGCGTGTGCGGCGTGATGCTGCCGGGCTTGGCCAGCACCTGCCCGCGCTCGACTTCCTCGCGCTTCGTTCCCCGCAGCAGCACCCCGACGTTATCCCCCGCCTGCCCCTCGTCCAGGAGCTTGCGGAACATCTCCACCCCCGTGCACACCGTCTTGGCGGTCGGGCGCAGGCCCACGATCTCCACCTCATCGTTCACCCGCACGATCCCGCGCTCGATGCGCCCCGTCACCACCGTCCCGCGGCCCGAGATCGAGAACACGTCCTCGACCGGCATCAGAAACGGCTTGTCGATCTCGCGCTTCGGGATCGGAATGTAGTTGTCCATCTCCTCGACCAGCTTCACCACCGAAGGCACCCCGAGCTCGCCCTTGTCGCCCTCGAGCGCCTTCAACGCCGAGCCAATCACGATCGGAGTCTTATCTCCAGGAAACTTGTACACCGACAAGAGCTCCCGCACTTCCATCTCAACGAGCTCCAAGAGCTCCTTGTCGTCCACCATGTCGGCCTTGTTCATGTAGACGACGATGTAGGGCACACCCACCTGGCGCGCCAAGAGAATGTGCTCGCGCGTCTGCGGCATCGGCCCATCGGCCGCCGACACCACCAGAATCGCCCCGTCCATCTGCGCCGCTCCCGTGATCATGTTCTTCACGTAGTCGGCGTGCCCCGGACAATCGACGTGCGCGTAGTGGCGCTTGGCGCTCTGGTATTCCACGTGCGCCGTCGAGATCGTGATCCCGCGCGCCTTCTCCTCAGGGGCCTTGTCGATCTGGTCGTACGCCACAAACTGCCCGCCGTTGGTCTCCGCCATCACCTTCGTCAGCGCCGCCGTCAACGTCGTCTTCCCATGGTCCACGTGACCAATCGTCCCCACGTTTACGTGCGGCTTCGTACGCTCAAATTTCTCTTTGGACATGGAAGTTCCTAACTCCGAGACTTAAGACGACTCACAGACCCAGTCGACTGGAGCCCACGACCGGGATTGAACCGGTGACCTCGTCCTTACCAAGGACGTGCTCTACCAACTGAGCTACATGGGCTCGGCTCAGATGTCGACGCGCGGATCTACCTGGAGCGGGTGATGGGAATCGAACCCACGTCATCAGCTTGGAAGGCTGAGGTTCTACCATTGAACTACACCCGCCGCTGATGGCGTCCCTCTGCCGGCCGCGCGCCTTCGAACGCACGCAACCCTCCACCGCCCACCCAGGTGGTGGAGGGGGAAGGATTCGAACCTTCGAAGGCGTAAGCCGGCAGATTTACAGTCTGCTCCCGTTGGCCGCTTGGGTACCCCTCCGCAAAACGAGCCGCGTATTTTGATTTCGGAGGGTCGGGGTGTCAATGCGTTCCTGGCCCGGGATTTGCTTGTCCCTGGGCCCCGGGAAGCTAAACCTTGGCCTTTGGCCCCTGGGCCGGGGGCCGGGCCACTGCCTGGGCCAGCTTTTCCAGGGAAGCCGGACCCGCCAGCCGGGTGCCCCCGGGCTTCAGGTCGGGCGGCAGCTCGATGGGGCCATAGCGGATGCGCTTCAAGCGGCTCACCTCGAACCCGACGGCCTGCCACAGCCGCCGGACCTCCCGATTGCGGCCCTCGGTGAGCACGACGCGGAAGGTGCTGTGGGTGCCGGAGCCGCCACGGCCGCCGGGCTCCTCCCAGGTATCGGCGGTAATGCGATCGAAGGAGGCGGCGCCATCCTCGAGCTTCACCCCGAGAAGGAGCTGCGCGATCACTGCCTCCGACGGCCGGCCGCGAACCCGGACGAGATACTCGCGCTCGACCTCGCCCGAGGGGTGCATCAGGCGGTGGGCCAGCCTGCCGTCGGTAGTCAGGAGCAGGAGCCCCGTCGTGTTGACGTCGAGCCTGCCCACGTTGATCCAGCGGCCGCGCCGGGGGGGTGGCAGACGCTCGAATACCGTCGGCCGCCCTTCGGGGTCGCTGCGTGTCGTGACTTCGCCGGCGGGCTTGTAATAAAGGAGTAGCTGCTGGGGGCCCGCCTCCCCCGCCTTGAGCCTCAAGCGCCTGCCGTCAAGGCGCAGCTCATCGGCCGCCGTGGCGCGGTCGCCGAGCAGTGCCTTCCGGCCGCCAATGGTCAGCCGCCCGGCGCGGATCCAGTCCTCGACGGCGCGCCGGGAGCCCAAACCCGCTTCGGCGAGGAGCTTCTGGAGCCTCACGGGCTCCGGGCCTGGCTTGCGAGTCACATAACACCCTGTATTAAGGAGATACCCCGGTATTCTTGTCGGCGAAACTGCCCCGGGAGTAGAAGGACAGCATGATCTACGAAAACATTCTCGGCACGATCGGCAAGACGCCCGTTGTCCGCATCCAGCGGCTCGGGCCGAAGCACGTCACCCTGTACGCCAAGTGCGAGTTTTTCAATCCGCTCTCCTCCGTCAAGGATCGCCTCGCGATCGCGATCATCGAGGACGCCGAGCGCAGGGGTACCCTGAAGCCCGGTCAGACCGTAGTGGAAGCCACCTCCGGCAATACCGGGATCGCGCTCGCCATGGTCTGCGCGGCCAAGGGCTATCCGTTTGTCGCGGTGATGAGCGAGAGCTTCTCGGTCGAGCGGCGGCGGCTGATGCGAATCATGGGCGCCCGGGTGATCATCACGCCGGCGGCCGAGCGCGGCTCGGGGATGGTGCGCAAAGCCGAGGAGCTCGCGAAGAAACACGGCTGGTTCGTCGCACGGCAGTTCACCAACGAGGCGAACCCTGCCTACCACCGCAACACGACCGGCCCCGAGATCCTCCAGGACTTCGCCGGCAGGCGGCTCGACTACTTCGTCACCGGCTGGGGCACGGGCGGCACGCTCACGGGAGCGGGGCAGATGATTCGCCTCGCCCGCCCCGAGGTGCAGATCATCGCCTGCGAGCCGCAGGGGGCCGCGCTCCTTTCCGGCAACGCTTGGGCGCCGCACAAGATCCAGGGCTGGACGCCGGACTTCGTTCCCGAGGTCCTCAAGCGCGACGTGGCCCACCGTATCCTGACGGTGACCGACGCCGAGGCGGTCGAGACGGCGCGCGCGCTCGCGCGCAACGAGGGCATCCTGTGCGGCATTTCCTCCGGAGGCACATTCGCCGCTGCGCTCAAGGTGGCCGCCGAGGCACCGCAGGGGGCGGCGATCCTCGCCATGCTGCCCGACACCGGCGAGCGCTATCTGTCCACGATTCTCTTCGAGGGCATCCCCGAGGGCGGCGATCCCGAAGTCTGAAGCCGGAGCAAGACTGTGGATGATCTGCGGCGCCCGGGAACACCGGCGGGTGCTCTATCCTTGACGCCCATGGACGCGCGCCGATACGCAACCCTGTCCGATCCCTTCCCCATGTGGCGGGGCGGGGTGCTCCACGGCGGGCGCATTGCCTACGAGACCTGGGGAAAGCTGAACGCGGCCCGGGACAACGCGCTGCTGCTCTTTACCGGGCTCTCGCCTCCCGCTCATGCCGCCTCCTCCGAGCAGGACCCGTCGGACGGCTGGTGGCAGGGGATGGTGGGGCCGAAGCTCGCGATCGATACCGACCGCTACTTCGTCATCTGCGTCAACTCGCTCGGCAGCTGCTTCGGCTCCTCGGGCCCGGCCTCACCCAATCCGGCCACCGGCGAGCCTTACCGGCTGGCGTTCCCGGACCTGTCGGTGGAGGACATCGCCCGCGGCGGCTATGAGACCGTACGCAGCCTCGGCATCGAGCGGCTCGACACCATCATGGGCCCCTCGCTCGGGGGCATGGTGGTGCTCGCCTATGCGGCCATGTTTCCCAAGGCGGCGCGGCGCCTGGTGTGCATCTCGGGGACCATGGCCGCCGCGCCCTTTGCGATCGCGCTGCGCTCCATTCAGCGCGAAGTCATCACCAAGGATCCGGGCTGGCAGGCGGGCAACTACCCGGCGGAGCATCCGCCGATCACGGGGCAGCGCATCGCCCGCAAGCTCGGCACCGTCACGTACCGCTCCGCCGCCGAATGGCAGCTGCGCTTTGGCCGCTCGCCCATCCGGGCGGACATGTGGTCGAACGACCCCTTCGCCTCGGAGTTCGCCGTCCAGGGCTACCTCGAGTCCCTGGCGCAGCGCTGGACGAACGTCTTCGATGCCAACTGCTACCTGTATATATCCCGGGCGATGGACCGCTTCGACCTCCCCGCCCACGGATACCCGACGTCTCTGTTCCACCGCGCGGCGCTCGAGGCCGCGCTGGTGATCGGCGTGCAGACCGACCTGCTCTTCTCGTTGACCGAGCAGCAGGAAATCGCTGAGGCGCTCGAGGCCGCCGGCGTCGCTACGCGCTTCTCGCGCCTGCCGTGCATCGAGGGGCACGATGCGTTCCTGGTCGACCTGAAGACTTTCGGGGGCGAAATCGGGGCTTTCCTGCGCAGCAGCTGAGCCGGCGGCTTCCCGGGCCTGGTTGGCAGTTTTTCGCCCGCGGAGCTTGCCAGGTCGTGACAAAATTAAGTTTACTTGCCCGCAGCAGGGCGCGGGTGATGAAGCATAATCATGTCGCGGCCTGGAGACGGTCATGACGGGTCGCTTCGAGAGAAAAACGAACCGATGAAGGATTCCGTGGAACGCCGCCTGCACACCCGGCATCGGGCCCGGACGATCGTCTACATCACCGTGCCCGGTGGCCGCCGCAAACTCTGCAAGGCGGTGAACCTGAGCGCCACCGGCGTGTTCATCGAGACCACGAATCTCGGACTGCGCAAGGGACAGCAGGTCGTGCTCTCCTTCGCCATCAATCTCGGCACCATCATCAAGCTCCATCGGCGCACGGCCGTGGTCGCGCACGTCTCGCGCGGCGGCACCGGGCTCATGATGGAGACCTACGCGCAAGCCTCCTCGGGCTGAGGCGCTTCCGGCTGACAGATCGCCGCGCCGCGAAGGTGTAGTCTCTCGCGCCTCAAGGAGATCGCATGTCGGACCGGAGATCGCCCGGGCGCAGGCGGCTGCTGCAAACACTGGCGCTGGGTGTGCCGCTCGCCGCCCTCGGCATGAAGCCGCGGGCACGCGCCGCGGCCGCCGCTGCGCTGCTCGATGCCGCCTCGCCCGAAGCGCAGGCGGTGAAGTATGTCGAGGATGCCGCCCGGGCGAGCGGCGCCACGCCCGGCAGCAGCTGCGCAAACTGCGCGCTCTACCAGGGAGCCGAGGGCTCGAAGCAGGGTCCGTGCCAGGTCTTCCCGGGCAAGGAAGTCAAAGCCGCCGGCTGGTGCACGTCCTGGGCCGCGCAGATGTGAGCGGAGGAAGGAGACGACACGATGAAAAATCATCTTCTCAGCCGGCGCCAATTCACTGCGCGTTGTGCGGCCTTCGGCATGGCGTTTCCCGCCCTGGAGGCAGGTGCGCAGGCGCCGGGCACGGGCGCGGCCTCGAAGCCTCCGCCGCATACCGTGAAGCTTCCCGACGGCACTGCCGTAACGACGCTCGGTCAGGGCTGCTGGCATCTCGGCCAGGGAAGGCATCCGGTCGGCGTCGAGGAGGAGGCGCTGCGTACCGGCATTTCCCTCGGCATGACGTTGCTCGATACCTCCGGAAATTACGGCCGGGGGCGGTCGGAGGAATTCCTGAGCCACGTGATTGCCGGTCAGCGCGAGCGCATATTCCTGGTCTCCAAGGTCGAGGGCGATGAGGTGTCGGGCGATGGCATCGCGCGGGCCTGCGCCGCGAGCCTCGGCCGTCTCGGCACGGGCTATCTCGATCTCTATCTGCTGCACTGGCCGATCCCCAGTGCGCAGTTCGGGGGCGTGGTCGCCGCATTCGAAAAACTGCGCGCCGCAGGAAAGATTCGCGCCTGGGGCGTATCCAACTTCAACGTCGGTCAGATGGAAGACCTGATCCGCGTTCCCGACGGCCATCGCTGCGCGACCAATCAGGTCCCTTACAGTCTCAACCGCCGTCAGATCGAGGCCGACGTCCTGCCCTGGTGCAAGCAGCACAATATGCCGGTGATGGCGTATTCACCGCTCGGCGGCGATAACAATCTCGTGATCGGCGACCGGACGCTGGCGCAGATCGGCGCGGCACACGCTTGCTCGGCGGCCGCGGTTGCCCTGGCCTGGGTGATTCGCAGCGGCAACGTCATCGCGATTCCCGAATCCGGCTCGCCGCTGCACGTCAGGGAGAACGCGGTGGCGCTGTCGACGGCGCTCACGCCGCAGGACCTTGAGACCCTGAATGCAGCGTATCCCGGGCCATCCGGCCCGAGCTGATCACTCGTAGCAGGGGCCGGTCTCACGCACCTCGACCGTGGCCCATTGGGCCGCCGGGCACTCGCCGGCAAGGGCCAGCGCCTCGTCGCGGCTCTTCACGTCGAGCAGGAAGAATCCCCCGACGAGCTCCTTCGCCTCCGTGAAGGGCCCGTCGACCACATAGCTCTTGCCGCCGCGGATCGTGAGGCGCGCGCTCTCGGACTTGAGCGAGTTGACGGCGATCAGCACGCCCCGCTCCTTGAGGCTCCGGCTGTACTCGACCATGCGCTCGTACACGGCCTGCCCGGCCTCGCGTCCGCGCTCCTGCCGCTGCTCGGGCGGCTCGACGATCAACAACATGTAGGACATGGGTTCCCCGTTCAGCTGCGCACGCAGGCGGCGGCGCGATCGAGCAGCAGGCGGCTCTCGCGCGCATTGTGGGTGAGCTGTGCGGCGCGCTCGAACTCCCCGCGCGCCTCGGCGTAGCGGCCGAGCTTTGCCAGGAGGTCGCCGCGCACGCTCGGCAGCAGGTGATAGGACTCGAGCCTGCCTTCGTCCGCCAGCCGGTCGGCGAGCTCGAGTCCGGCCGCTGGCCCGTAAGCCATCGATACTGCGACCGCGCGGTTGAGCTCGACCACGGGCGTCGGCGTGAGGCGCACGAGCTCATCGTAGAGCGCGGTGATGTAGACCCAGTCGGTGTCTGCGGCGGTCGCCGCGCGCGCGTGACAGGCGGCGATCGCCGCCTGCAGCAGATACGGCCCGCGGGTCTCCCCCAGCGCCTCACCGCGCGCGAGCGCCATGAGTCCGCGGTGGATCAGCACCCGGTCCCAGAGGGCACGGTTCTGCTCGAGCAGCAGCACCGGCTCGCCGCTCGCGTTGATGCGCGCGCGGATGCGCGAGGCCTGGATCTCCATCAGCGCGACCAGGCCGTGGACCTCGCTCTCCCCGGGCGCGAGTGCCGCGAGAATGCGACCGATGCGCAGCGCCTCCTCGCACAGCGCCGGCCGCATCCAGTCCGAGCCGGCGGTCGCCGAATAGCCCTCGTTGAAGACCAGATAGATGACCTCGAGGACCGAGGAGAGCCGCCGCCGCAGCTCCTCGCCGCGCGGGATCTCGAACGGCACGCCCGCCTCGCTCAGCGCGCGCTTGGCGCGCACGATGCGCTGCGCGATGGTGGGCTCGGGCACGAGGAAGGCGCGGGCGATCTCCGCGGTGGTGAGGCCGCCGAGGAGCCGCAGCGTGAGCGCCGTGCGTCCCTCGGTGGGCAGCAGCGGATGGCAGGCGGTGAAGATGAGCCGCAGGAGATCGTCGCCGATCTCATCGTCGGCGGCCGCTTCGACGCTGTCGCTGCGCTCCTGGCCCATCTCGAGCTCGCTGCTAAGGACCTCGTGCTTGCGCATCAGCATGCGCTGGTGGCGCAGCCGGTCGATCGCGCGGTTGCGGGCGGTCGCCATGAGCCAGGCGCCCGGGTTGTCGGGGAGGCCGGTGCGCGGCCACTGCTCGAGCGCGGTGACGAGCGCATCCTGCGCGAGCTCCTCGGCCAGCCCCACGTCGCGCGTCAGGCGCGCGAGCGCGGCGATGAGCCTCGCCGACTCGATCCTCCAGACCGCATCGATGGTGCGCCGGACTTCCGCAGCCTCCATGGCCACGGATGACATCACCGCCAGCTGCACCGCGCAAGCCAGGATCACTCAGGCGCTTTTCCGGGTCGCCTGAAGTGCAGGTGCGTGAGGGTGGTCGGCATGGAAGGCTCCTTCCTTTCGGGTGAGTCTAGGGTTGTCCCGGCCGCCTGGGACGCTCGCTGGTCGCAACAGCGCGTCGGGTCGACGCGCCGTCAGTTTCTGGAAATGCGCTCGGCGCGGCCCTGCTGCTGCGCGCGCAGCTCCGGGGTCAGCGCGGGACCGAAGTCCTCGGCCTCGAAGACGCGGCGGATCTCGATCGTCTCGCTCGACTTCTGCAAGGGTGAGCGGCGGATCCACTCGACCGCCTCGTCGAGGGAGCGCACCTGCCACAGCCAGAATCCGGCGATCAGCTCCTTCGTCTCGGTGAAGGGGCCGTCGATCACGGTGCTCCTGCCGCCGCCGAACTGGACGCGTACGCCCTTGGAGCTCGCCTGCAGCCCTTCGGCCGCGAGCAGCACGCCGGCCTTGACCAGCTGCTCGTTGAACTTGCCCATCTCGGCGAGAATCGCCTCGCTCGGCAGCACCCCAGCCTCGGAATCCCGGTTAGCCTTGACGATCACCATGACTCGCATGCAGGTCTCCTTGAACAAAGCTCTGGTGGGCGGGCGCCTTGCGCCCGTTGCTGTATCTAATGACGAATGGAGAACCCGAATATCGACCGGGCAGTGGCTCGGAAACTCCGATTTGAGCTAAGTCGCGGAAGTGCCTTGAATTATTTTTGCTCGAGAGCGAACGGCGCCGCCTGCGGCCGCGGCTCGTCGAGCCGTACCCGAAACACGCAGCGTCCGTGGCCGGCCTGGAAGCGCTGCTCGCGCACCACCTTGAATCCGAGCAGCCGCTCGAGCGTATTGACCGAGACGCTGCAGATCGCGGGGTGCTTCTGCGCCACGCTGAAGAAGGGACAGTTGCGCTCGATGAGGGCCGGCGCGCTGTCCTTCCACTCGACCTGCATGTAGGCGTCCTTGTCCTCATAGAGGGAGCTCAGGGCCTTGAGCTTCTCCTCGAGGTTGAGTCCCTCGAGAAGCGGCGCCCAGCGCGCCACGCGTGCGTCGGTCATGCGTGCGAGGATCTCGACGACGCCCGCGCCGCCAAAGCGCTCGAGCACGTGCTGGACGAGCTCGATCGAAAGCTCGTCGTAGTGCTTCGGAAAGAGATGCTCCGCTGCCGCGCTCAATCGATATTGCCGCGAGGCGGGGCCGGGCTTCTGAGCAGTCTCACCGGGCGCGGCGGCGCCGGACGCCGGCGCGCGGCTCGTGGTCACCCAGCCGGCACGCACGAGCTCACCGAGCTGCTGCCGCACGGCCTCATAGGTGATGTCGAGGCCGGCGGCGAGCTCGCGGATGGTCATGGGACCTCCGCGCTTCAACGCCTGAAGGAGCGCGGAAGGTGCCGCGGCGGCGGCCGGGCGCCCGGCGCGGCCGCGCGGCACGGCGCGCCGACCCCGGGCCTTCGCTACTCGCGCTTTTCGCCGCGCCACGAGACTCCCACTCCGTAGCCGTAGACCAGTGTTCCGCCACAGAACCCGCCGGCGACGACGAGGGCCGAGCCCAACAGCGAGACCCACACCGCCGAGAGCGGCGGCGGCACCGGGGTGCGCCACGACAGGCTCACCATGAAAACGAGCAGCGCCGTGCCCATGAGGCCCGCGTGCAGCCCCGCCCAGCGCCACGCCTCGGGCGGGACCTTGCGCAGCCAGAGCTCGAGCGCACCGGCGAGCAGCGTGATCGCGCCCATGATGACGCCCGCCGCCACCGCGTAGTGGCTGACGGTCCACCAGGCCGCACTACC
The DNA here is from genome assembly GCA_035625955.1 of Steroidobacteraceae bacterium. GTDB lineage: Bacteria > Pseudomonadota > Gammaproteobacteria > Steroidobacterales > Steroidobacteraceae > 13-2-20CM-66-19. Next base: position 9,906 of record DASPOP010000104.1, read on the forward strand.
GGTCTTCAGCGCAACGAGATCCGACGCCGATGAGCCCAGCCAGAATGCGACCGGGAAATGCGCCAGCGCCGGATGCACCGGGTGCCGAAGCGAGGAGCTCCCCATGGACGAGTCCCGGAGCTAGATCAGCTTGAGCGCGCCGCCGAGGAGCAGCAGAAAACCGATCACGGCCAGGATCGCGTGTCCGGCGACGAAGCCCTTCGGCAACGGCTTTTTCCGCGCGTGGAAGCCCAAAGCCATCCCGAAGCCGCCGAGCGCCGCGACCAGGAAGAAGCCGAGCGCCCAGAGCGCGGGCCCCGCGGCACCCTTCACGAACACCGCCACGAGGAGCAGCACGAGGCCGGTCGCCGCGAGGACGCCGTGCAGGATCGCGCTCGGAACCGGCGGAAAATTCCCCTGGAAAGCCGCGATGGCCATGGTGAGGCCGACGACGGCGGCGACGGCAAAGATCGCAATGATGAGCCACATGAGCCTTCCCCTGATATACAAGTAAATACTTGTATGTTGCTTATAGCCTCCCGCGGTGCCGGATGCAATCGCAAGTGGGCCCGGAGGCGTTCCCGTCCGGCCGCCGGGGGGGTCAGTGGCTCAGCGCCCAGACGTAGGCGGCGACCGCTGCGACCTGCTCCGGAGTGAGAGACGCGCCTCCCATCGGCGGCATCGGGCTGCGATATTGCTTCGGCTCGGCGACGCCATCACGGACGGTCCTCTCGAGTCCTGCGTAGCTGCCGTCGCTCCAGAGCCAATTCGGTCCCGCGAGGCTCGGGCCGAGCGGTGTCCCCCTGGCGTCCGAGCCATGACATCCGGTACAGCCCGCGCCACCCACGCGGCCGTGAAAGACCTGATCGCCGAGCTCCACCGCGGCACGCGAAGAGCCTGGAGGTACCGGAAGATTCACGGCGCCCGCATCCGGATGAGCGCCTTCGGGGGGCTTCACGCGCACTGCCGCGATCTCGCCCGCCGGCGCATCCGGCGGCGGACAGCGCGTGAACGCGGCGCCGACGGCGGCTCCATCGCCGCGGTACGAAATGCGATAGATCCAGCCACGCACATCGTCGGAGACGAACAGCGCACCATCCGGCGCCACTGCCACGCCCGAGGGGCGATGCTGCGCGCGTCCCGGCTCCTTCACCGCGCCGGCGAAGCCGTCGGCGAACACCTCGCATTGCCCGCGGTCGCTCGCATCTGCCGCACCCAGGGGCTGGAACACGATGTTGTATCCGCCCTGAGGATAGGGCGCGCGATCCCAGGATCCGTGGAAGGCGATGAAGGCGCCGCCGTGGTAGCGCGCGGGGAAGCTCTCACCCGTGTAGATCATCAGGCCGTTCGGCGCCCAGTGCGCGGGGAAGGAGGCCGTGGGCGCGAGCTTCTGCGTGCAGGGTCCGATCTCCCGGCCGCCGTCGCCGCCGTACTCGGGTGCCAGCACGAGCCTGCCCTGCGCCTCGTCGAAATAACACTCGGGCCAGCCGTAGTCCCCGCCCTCCTCGACGTGCAGCAGCTCCTCGGCGGGTTGCGTCGCCTCCTCTTCCGCCCGGTAGAGCTCCGGCCAGTTCTCGTGCAGCTGATCGCGGCCGTGCTGGGTCGCATACAGGCCGTGGCCGCCGCCGGCGACCGCGATGCCTTCGGCGTTGCGGATTCCGGTCGCGTAGCGGGCGGCGGCCGAGAACTTCTGCCCGGTCTTGTTGGCGTCGTAGCGCCAGAT
>DASPOP010000105.1:0-7483 GCA_035625955.1 Steroidobacteraceae bacterium
ATGCAGCTCATCGGCATCGATCCGTTCGCGAGCGCTGAGCTGGACGATGGGGGCGGGCGGCGGGCGGCCTTTGCCGTGCAGGACATCGAGCAGGCGCGCGGCTGGTTCACGCAGCCCGGTGCGGTCGTCATGAATGCCGCCACGGCCCGCGCGCTCGGCGTCGGGGAAGGCGGGAGCCTCGAGCTCGCAGTCGGCGGCGTGCCGCACCGCGCCACGCTGGTCGCGCGCCTCACCGGGACGAGCGCGGGTCTCGATGACGTGATGCTCACCGACATCGCTCAGGCGCAGGAGTGGCTGCGGGCGACGGGTAAGCTCTCGAGGATCGACGTGCGCCTCGCCGCTTCCTCCACGGACCCGGCCGGCGCCCGCGAGCTCGCCGCGCTCCTGCCCCGCGAGCTCACGCTGCGCACGACGCGCGCCGCGGCGCGCGAGACGCTCGCGATGACGGACGCGTTCACGACCAATCTCAAGGCGATGAGCCTGCTCGCGCTGCTGGTCGGAACGCTGCTCATCTACGGGGCGGTGAGCTTCGCGGTGCTGCAGCGGCGCACGATCATCGGCGTGCTGCGGGCGCTCGGCGCCACGCGGCGCGAAGTGCTCGCGATGGTGCTGTCCGAGGCAGCGGTGCTCGGGCTCGCGGGCGCGGCCTGCGGCGCAGGGCTCGGCCTCCTCATCGGCAGGGGGCTCGTCGGGCTCGTGTCGCAGACCATCAACGACCTCTATTTCGTGGTGGCGGTGAACGAAGTGAGCGTGCCGCCGGGCGCGCTGCTCGAGGCCCTGGGTGCGGGACTTGCCACCGCGCTCGTGGCGGCGCTGCTGCCGGCGCTCGAGGTGGCAGGGAGCGCTCCGCAGCTCGGGCTCGCGCGCTCGGTGCTCGAGGGACGCGCGGCGCGGGTGGCGCGGCGCCTCGCGCTCCTCGGGCTGCTGCTGGCGAGCGGCGCGGGACTCACCGTGGCGCTCTCGAGCCGCAGCCTCCTCGCGGGCTTCGTGGCGCTCTTCCTGCTGCTGCTGGCCGCGGCGGCGGTGACACCCGCGGTGCTGCGGGTGCTCGCGCAGCTCGCCGCGCGCCTCGCCGCGGGCGTCAGCTCCGTGGCGCGGCTCGCGTGCGCGGACGTGGGCGCATCTTTGAGCCGCACGGGGGTTGCCATCGCGGCCCTCGGCATGGCGCTCGCCGCCATGATCGGCGTCGGCATCATGGTCGAGAGCTTCCGCGAGTCGCTGCGCGAGTGGCTGGTGCAGACGATGCGCGCGGATGTCTACGTGACCGCTCCGGGGGTGACCGAGGGTCTCGAGCGGCGGCTCGAGCCGCAGGTCGTCGAGGCGATCCTCTCCATACCCGGCATCCGCGCCCACAGCGAGGGACGCCGGGTCTCCGTGACTTCACCCGCCGGACCCGTCGACCTCAACGCCGTCCGTCTCGCGCCGCCGAGTTACGCCGGCTTCCGCTTCACGGCCGGCGAGCCGGCGCAGGCGTGGGCGGAGTTTGCGCACGGCGCGATCCTGATCTCCGAGCCGCTCGCCTGGCGTCTCTCGCTCGCGCCCGGGAGCTCGCTCAGTCTCGTGACGGACGCCGGCGCGCATGCCTTCGCGGTAGCGGGGGTCTACCGCGAGTATGGCAACGACCGCGGCGAGGTCCTCATCGATCTTTCCGAGTACCGCCGCTGGTGGCGCGATCAGGGCATTGCGGGGCTCGGTCTCTATCTCGCACCGGGCGCCGCCGACCAGGCGGTGATCGATGCGCTGCGCGCCGCGGTCGGTGCCCGCCAGGCGCTCCTCGTGCGCTCGAATGCCGCGATCCGCGCGCTCTCGATGCGCATCTTCGAGCGCACCTTCGTCATCACCCGGGTGCTCTACTGGCTGGCCGCCGGAGTCGCCGCGGTGGGGCTGCTCTCCGCGCTGCTGGCCTGGGAGCTCGAGCGCGCGCGCGAGCTCGCGCTGCTGCGCACGCTCGGACTCACACCCGCGGCCACCGCGGCGCTGGTGCTCGCCCAGACCGTGTTCATGGGCCTGGTGGCGCTGCTCGCCGCCATCCCGGCGGGGCTGCTCACCGCGCTCACCCTGACCGAGGTGATCAACCGCCGCGCCTTCGGCTGGCGGATCGATCTGCACCTGACGCCGCAGCAGTTCACCGACGCCCTGTGGCTTGCGCTCGCGGCGGCGCTCGCGGCCGGCGTCTATCCGGCGTGGCGCAGCGCACGCGCCGCGCTCGCCAGCGGGCTGCGGGAGGAATGATGGCGGATCGTCTCTACGCCGACGCGCGTCTCGCCGCGCTCTACGACCGGCTTTACCCGCTCTCGCAGGCAACGCTCGACTTCTATCTGCCGCTCATCATGGCGGCGCGGTCGGTGCTCGATGTCGGCTGCGGCACCGGGGCGCTGCTCGCCGCGGCGCGCGACGCCGGGCACTCAGGCCGGCTGTGCGGACTCGATCCGGCCGCCGCCATGCTGGCGCAGGCGCGCCAGCGCGCGGATATCGAATGGATCTGCGGCGAGGCCAGCGCGCTCGGCGGGACGCGCGAGTTCGATCTCGGCGTCATGACCGGCCACGCCTTTCAGGCGCTCATCGAGGACGCGGAGCTGCGCACCACGCTCGCCGCGGTGCGCGCGGCCTTGAAGGCTGGCGGCCGGTTCGCGTTCGAGACCCGCAACCCCGCCGCCCGCGCCTGGGAGCAGTGGACCCCGCAGCGCGTCCTCCAGGCCGACGACGGGCAAGGCAACACGGTGCGGGTCAGCTGGCAGATCGAGACCCCGTTCGACGGACGCACTGTCGCCTTTGCCGAGATCTACAGCAGCACCGGCTGGGACACGCCGCAGGTGAGCCGCAGCGTCCTCCGCTTCCTGGATGCGGACGAGGTCGCGCGCTTCCTGACGGAGGCCGGATTCGTGATCGAGGAGCAGTTCGGTCACTTCGACCGCCGGCCGCTGATGCGTGAGAGCCCCGAGATCGTCACCATCGCCCGCGCGCGATGAGGCCGGTGGCAGCCCCACGATGAGACGCCTTGCGACCGTTGCCGGAATCCTGAGCGCCTTCGCCCCGCTCGCGGCCGGTGCGGCGCCGCCGCCCGATCCGGGAGTGCTGCCCGCCGGGGTTGCGCCGGGATTCGCCGCGGTCGCCGCGCCCCGCAGCTTCGCCTTTCCGCGCGACCACGGACCGCACCCGGAGTTTCGTCAGGAGTGGTGGTACGTCACCGGCAACCTCGACGCCACGGACGGCGGGCGCTTCGGGTTCGAGCTCACCTTCTTCCGCTTCGCTCTCGCGCCAGACCCGCCGGCAGGCAGCGGCGCCGGCGCGCAGGAGGGCGGCGCGCCGCCGGCGGCGTCGGCGTGGCGCACGCGTCAGATCTACCTGGCGCACTTTGCGGTCACCGATGTTGCTGGCAAACGCTTTCGCTACGCGCAGAAGCTGGCGCGTGGCGCGCTCGGGCTTGCGGGCGCGCAGGGGCCGCCGTTGCACGTGTGGATCGATGACTGGACGTTCGGCGCTGCGGGCGCGGCGGCGGGCGACTGGAAGCTCGCGGCGGCGCAGGAGGGCTACGCGCTCGAGCTCGAGCTGCATCCGCTCACATCCCCGGTCCTGAACGGCGAGGCGGGGCTGTCGCTGAAGTCGGACGCGCCGGGCTCCGCGAGCTACTACTACTCGATGCCGCGTATCGCGGTGCGCGGGACGCTGCTCGAGCAGGGCAAGCCGCTCGCCGTGCAGGGCCTCGCCTGGCTCGATCGCGAATGGGGGAGCGGCGGCCTCGGGCCGGATCAGGCAGGCTGGGATTGGTTCGCGCTGCAGCTCGACGACGGCACGGCGCTCATGTTTTACGCGCTGCGCGGCCGCGACGGCGGCCGCGATCGGCACAGCGCCGGGACCTGGGTGGAAGGCTCGGGCGAGGCGCGGAGTCTGACCAGCGCGGCGGTCGATATCGACGTCACCGGTCACTGGACCAGCGCCGGCGGCGTGCGCTATCCCTCGGGCTGGCGATTGCGCGTGCCCTCACTCGCGCTCGATGTCAGCGTGCACCCGGTGCTCGCGGATCAGGAGCTCGGGACCAGCCCGCGTTACTTCGAGGGCGCGGTCGATGCGAGCGGCACGCGCGAGGGCCGGCCGCTCCGCGGGCGCGGCTACGTGGAGCTGGTGGGTTATGCCCCGGGACGGTGAGGTGGAGGACCCATGTCCGCAGCGCTGCTGATCGTCTATGTCTGCCTGGTGGCGGTGGAGGTCGCCGTCGTCGTCGTCTGGGTGGCTGCGACCCGCAAGCACCGCTGGCCAGTCCGTCCGTCGACCGGCGACGTCGTGATCGGCGGCGCGACGAGCTTCCTCGACACGCTCGGCATCGGGAATTACGCGCAGATCACGGCGTTGTTCAAGCTGCGCGGGCACCCGCCGGATGAGCTGATCCCGGGGACACTGAACGTCGGCAATGCCGTGGGGATCCTGTTCAGCGCAGCGCTCTTCATCACCACGGTTCAGGTCGAACCGACGCTCCTGATGAGCATGGTGCTGTGCGCCGGCGCCGGTGCCTGGATCGGCGCCGGCATCGTCAGCCGCATGCGTCGCAGCATCATCCAGATCTTCATGGGCGTGGCGCTGCTGCTCGCCGCCGGGTTCTTCACCATGACCAACCTCGGCATCATCCCGGCGCCCGGCTCCGCGATGGGGCTCGCGGGCTGGCGATTCGTGCTGGCGTCCGCGACCAATTTTGTGCTCGGCGCGCTGATGTGCGTCGGCATCGGCAACTATGCGCCTTCGATGGCGCTGCTGGCGTTGCTCGGAATGCACCCGATCGCCGCCTACCCGATCATGATGGCGAGCGACGGCGTGCTGATCCCGGTGGCGAGCCTCGGCTTCCTGCGCTCGGGCCGGTTCGCGCCCGCGGTCGCGGTCGGGCTCACGCTCGGCGGAATCGTCGGCACGGTCGCCGCGTTCCCGCTCGTGAAGACGCTCGCCGGTCACCTCACGCTGATGCGATGGGCTGTTACCGCCGTCATCACGTATGCGGCGATCGCCATGCTGCGCTCGGCGCGGGCTTCCCAGCCGGACGCGCCGGTGCCCACCCTGCTGGAGTAGGGATCACGTCGCCGGGCTGCCGGCTTGACAGGCAATAGAATACTTGCCTATCATTAAGGTAAGTGATTACTTGCCTATAGCGTCGATGACCGAGCACCCCCATGACACCGACCTGCTGTTCAAGGCGCTGGCCGATCCCAGCCGGCGCAAGGTCCTCGACCTGCTGCACGCCCACGACGGGCGCACCCTCAATGAGCTGTGCGAGCACCTCGACATGACGCGGCAGGGCGTGACGCAGCATCTCGGCGTTCTCGAGGCGGCGAACCTGGTCGCCACCGTGCGGCGCGGCCGCGAAAAGCTGCACTTCCTCAATCCGGTGCCGCTGCAGGAGATCTACGAGCGCTGGATTGCCAAGTTCGAGAAGCCGCGCCTGAAGGCGCTGGCCGATCTGAAACGACGACTGGAGAAACCTCATGGCTAGATCGACTTTTGTTTACGTGAGCTACATCCGCACCACGCCGCAGAAGCTGTGGTCAGCGCTGACCGACAAGGAATTCATGAAGCAGTACTGGATGGGCATGCACTGCGAAAGCCAGTGGACGGCGGGGTCCGCGTGGAAGATGGTCTCGGGCGACGGTCAGATCACCGACTCGGGCGAGATCGTCGAGGCCGAGCCGGGCAAGCGGATGGTGATCCGCTGGCTGCACCAGAGAAGTCCCGAGCTCAAGGCCGAGGGCGACTCGCTGTGCACGATCGAGCTCGAGCCGAGTGGCGCTGCCGTCAAGCTCTCCATCACCCACACGATCGAGCGCGAGCCCTCGAAGCTCATCGCGGCCGTGTCCAACGGCTGGCCGGGAATCGTCTCCAACCTCAAGTCACTGCTGGAAACCGGCTCCGTGGTCCTGACCAGTTTCGGGAAGAAGTAAGGAGACGCTCAGGAGGATGTCCCACTGAGGGGCAAGCTCCCACCCCCGAGCTCGCTGCAACTGAGAGCGCCGCCTGCGGGCGGCGCTTTCGTTTGCGCGGCATCGCGTAAAGCTGCTACTAAATAGCCGCTTGGAGCGCCGCGGGGGGCAGAACCGTGAACGGCACGAAAATGAAAATCCTGATGTGTGTCGTCTGCTTCGGTGCCTCGGCCTGGGCGCAGAGCCGGCCGGCAGCCGAGCTGATCGTGACCCACGCCAACATTTACACCGTGGACCGTCAGCACCCGAAGGCCGAGGCCGTAGCGGTGATCGGCGAGCGCATCGTCGCGGTGGGATCGCGGGCGGCGATCGACGCCTGGCGCGGGCCCGCCACCCGCGTGATCGACGCGCACGGCAAGCTGCTGCTGCCCGGCTTCAATGATTCGCACGTGCACTTTACCGACGGCGGCGCGAACCTCGCCGCGGTGCAACTGAACGACGCCGCCTCAGCGGAGGAGTTCAAGCGACGGATCGCCAGGCAGGCCGCCAGCACCGCGAAGGGCGCATGGATCCTCGGCGGTGACTGGGATGAGACCAAGTGGAGCCCGGCACGACTGCCGACGGCTGCGCTGATCGATGACGTCACCCGGGATGTTCCGCTGTTCGTCAGCCGTTACGACGGCCATCAGGGGCTCGCCAACTCTGCGGCCATGAGGCTCGCTGGAATCACGGCCGGGACTGCCGACGTTCCAGGCGGCGTGATCGTCCGCGACGCATCCGGAGCTCCTACCGGAATTTTCAAGGATGCGGCCGAGGATCTGATCTACAAAGCCATTCCGCCCCCATCGCACGAGCAGCGCCTGGCGGCGGTGAGGCGCGCGCTCACCTATGCCGCGTCGCTGGGCGTCACCAGCGTGCAGCACATGGCCGCCGATTACGCCGACGTGGCGGTGTATTCCGAGCTGCTGGAGAAAGGCGAGCTGACGACCCGCATCTACTGCGCGCCACTCGAGACCGGATGGCAGGATCAGGCCAAAGTGGGTCTGCGCCGCGACTGGGGATCCTCCTACCTGCGCCTCGGCGCCGTGAAGGGCTTCGCCGATGGCTCGATCGGCTCGCGCACCGCGGCGCTGTTCGAGCCCTTCAGCGATGAGCCCGACAATCGGGGCATTCTTTCCGCCGAAATGCAGCCGCCCGAGGCCATGCGCGAGCGGCTGACGAAGGCCGACGCCGCCGGCCTGCAGCTGCGCGTGCATGCGATCGGCGATCGCGCGATCTCGATGATCCTCGATATCTTCGAGGCCATCGAGAAAGCGGATGGATATCACGATCAGCGCATGACCATCGAGCATGCGCAGCACGTGGCACCGAAGGACTTCGAGCGCTTCGCGAGGCTGCACGTGATTGCCTCCATGCAGCCCTACCACGCGATCGACGATGGCCGCTGGGTCGAGGCGCGTATCGGCCACGAACGCGCGCGCACGAGTTATGCCTGGCGCAGCTTTCTCGACCACGGCGTGACGCTGGCTTTTGGCACCGACTGGGATGTCGCGCCGCTCGATCCGCTCCTCGGCCTGTACGCG
>DASPOP010000106.1:0-4852 GCA_035625955.1 Steroidobacteraceae bacterium
TTCGGCGGCATGACCACGCACTTCGGCAAAGGCATCGCACAGCGCACCTGCGCCGCCGCCGACCGCACCGGGCACGCGATGCTGCACACGCTCTACCAGCAGTCGATCCGCCATGCCGCGACCTTCTTCGTCGAGTACTTCGCCATCGATCTCATCATGCAGGACGGCGTGTGCCGCGGCGTCGTGGCGCTCGATCTGGCGGACGGGACGCTGCATCGCTTCCGCTCGCACGTGACCATCCTCGCGACCGGCGGCTACGGCCGCACCTACTTCTCCTGCACCTCGGCCCACTCCTGCACCGGAGACGGCAACGCGATGGTATTGCGTGCGGGGCTGCCGCTGCAGGACATGGAGTTCGTGCAGTTCCATCCCACCGGCATCTACGGCGCCGGCTGCCTGATCACCGAAGGCGCGCGCGGCGAGGGCGGCTACCTCACCAACTCGAAGGGTGAGCGCTTCATGGCACGGTACGCGCCCAATGCCAAGGACCTCGCCTCGCGCGACGTCGTGAGCCGCGCGATGACGGTCGAGATTCGCGAGGGCCGCGGCGCCGGCCCCGAGCATGACTACATCGAGCTGCACCTCGAGCACCTCGGCGGCGACGTGATCCACGAGCGGCTGCCGGGAATTGCGGAGACGGCGCGCATCTTTGCCGGCGTCGACGTGACCCGCGAGCCGATCCCGGTGCAGCCCACGGTGCACTACAACATGGGCGGCATCCCGACCAATCATCGCGGCGAGGTGGTGTGTCCGAAGGGCGGCGATCCCGATAGCGTGGTGCCGGGCCTGATGTCGGTGGGCGAGGCCGCCTGCGTCTCGGTGCACGGCGCCAACCGCTTAGGTTCCAATTCGCTGCTCGACCTGGTGGTGTTCGGCCGCGAGGCGGCCCGGCGCTGCGGCGAGACCGTCGGGCGCGGCAGCTCGCACCGGCCGCTCGCCGCGGATGCCGGCGAGGCGGCCGCGGCGCGCCTCGAGCGCCTGCGCTCGGCCAACGGCGCGCGCGGCACGGCCGCGATCCGCGTCGAGATGCAGAAGACCATGCAGCTCGATGCGGCGGTGTTTCGCACCGGTGAGACTCTGGCGAAGGGCATCGACCGCATCCGCCAGACCTTCGAGTCCTTCGCCGACGTGCGCATCAGCGACCGCTCGCTCATCTGGAACACCGATCTCATCGAGACGCTCGAGCTCGAGAACCTGCTGCTGCAGTCGACCGCCACGATTCATTCGGCTGCCAACCGCACCGAGAGCCGCGGTGCGCACGCGCGCGAGGACTTCCCGCAGCGCGACGACCAGAACTGGATGAAGCACACGCTTGTTTGGGTCGAGGGGCCGGGGCGCGTGCGTTTCGATTACCGCCCGGTACACCTCGCCACACTCACCGGGGAGGTGGAGTCGATCCCGCCCCGGGCGCGCACTTACTGAGGATCGCCATGGTCCAGTTCCGGCTGCCAGTCAACTCACGCCCGGTCCCGGGCGCCACTCACCGGGCCGCCGCGGGGACGCGCGGGCTGCGCACCTTCCGCATCTACCGCTTCGACCCCGACCGCGGCGGCAATCCGCGCATCGATACCTTCGAGCTCGAGGTCAAGAGCTGCGGACCGATGGTGCTCGATGCGCTGATCCAGATCAAAGCGGCGCTCGATTCCACGCTCACCTTCCGGCGCTCGTGCCGCGAGGGCATCTGCGGCTCGTGCGCGATGAACATCAACGGCCTGAACCGGCTCGCCTGCACCACGTCCATGCAGGACCTCGGCACCGAGGTGCGGATCTATCCGCTGCCGCACATGCCGGTCGTCAAGGACCTGGTGCCGGACCTCAGCAACTTCTACGCCCAGTACGCCGCGGTGAAACCCTGGCTGCAGGCGCGCACTCCGGCGCCGCCGGACAGCGAGCGGCTGCAGAGCAAGGAGGAGCAGGAGCAGATCGACCGGCCGGCGGCGTGCATCCTGTGCGCCTGCTGCTCGACCTCCTGTCCGAGCTACTGGTGGAACGGCGAGCGCTTCCTCGGTCCCACGGCACTGCTCGCAGCCTACCGCTGGATCATCGACAGCCGCGACGAGGCGACCGGCGAGCGGCTCGACGAGCTCGAGGATCCTTTCCGGCTGTACCGCTGCCACACCATCATGAACTGCACCGACGTCTGCCCCAAGGATCTCAATCCCGCCAGGGCGATCGCCGAGATCAAGAAGATGCTCGTCGAGCGGCACGGATGACGCCCCAGGACACACCGGGGCGGCTGCTGTGGCGCTGCCGGCGCGGCATGAAGGAGCTCGACGTGATCCTCGAGCGCTACGCGCGCGCGGGCCTCGCCGGGGCCTCGGAGGCGGAGCGGGGGGCATTCGAGCGGCTGCTCGGCCTGCCCGATCCCCTGCTGGCGGGGTATTTTCTCGGCCAGGAGCGTCCCGAGGACCCGGAGCTGCGCTCGCTCGCGGCGCGCATCCGCGATTTATGTCACGGTTCTCCGGTATGCTGAACTTTTACCAGGGCTCACAGTCTATCCAGCGCGCGGCGTGGTGGGCTTCTCTGCCGGGGTAGGGGCGCATGGGCGCCGACGCGAGTGATCTGAGCCTGGTGCGCCGCGTACAACGCGGAGATAAGGGGGCATTCGATGCGCTGGTCCTCAAGTACCAGCACAAGCTCGTCAAGCTGGTCATGCGCTACGTCCGCAACCCAGCCGAAGCCGAGGATATCGCCCAGGAGGCCTTCATCAAGGCCTACCGCGCCCTGCCGCAGTTCCGCGGCGACAGCGCCTTTTATACCTGGCTGTACCGCATCGCGATCAACACCGCCAAGAACGCGGTAGTGTCCCGCGACCGCAGCCCGATCGAATACAACATCGACCGCAACGGCGAAGAGTCGTACGAGATGCAAGGCCGCATGAAGGATTCCGAGACCCCCGAGGCGCTGGTGCTGACGGACGAGATCCGCTCGATCGTCAATGCCGCCATCGACGCGCTGCCCGAGGACCTGCGCACGGCGATCGTGCTGCGCGAGCTCGAAGGGCTGTCGTACGAGGAGATCGCCGCCGCCATGGATTGTCCGGTGGGGACGGTGCGCTCGCGGATTTTCCGCGCCCGCGAGGCGATCGACCGGCGCCTGCGCGAAGTGTTCGAGGGCGGCCTGGGCCGCGCCGAGGAGTTGGGATGAACGAGGAGCTCGACAGCCAGTTATCCGCCATGTTCGACGACGAGCTGGCTTCCGCCGAGTGCGAGCTGCTCGCCCGGCGGCTGTCGCGCGACGGCGAGCTCAAGGCCCGCTGGGAGCGTTACGCGGTGATCGCCGCGGCGATCCGCGCCGAGCGCGGCGTACGCCTGAACGCCCGGGTCGCGAGGCGCGTGAGTGTGATCGTGGGATCGGAGCCGGCGCTGGCCGGACAGTCCGCGCCGCGAGGCGCACGGCGGCGCTGGGTGCGCCCGGCGGCCGGCGCGGCGGTCGCGGCCGGCGTCGCCGCGGTCTCGATCCTGTGGCTGCGCGCGCAGCTGCCGCCCGGCGCTGCAGTAGCCGCGCCGCCGCTTGCCGCGGTGCCGGCCGTCCGCGTGACCCCGACGGCCGTGGCGCCGCCTGCGGCGCGCAGGCCGGGCGGCCCCGACAGCTACGTGGTCCCGCCGGCCGCGCGCGGCGGCGCAGCAGTCCTGCCGGCCACCGAGCTCGCCAATTACGTCGTCGCGCACAGCATGTTCAGCCCGCCGGTGGCGCGCCGCAACCTGCTCTCCTCGTTCATGACGACCGAGCCGGGAGAGGCGGGCACGATTCCGGTCTCCACGGACAGCGCGCAGGATCCGCCGCGCGATGCCAAGAGCAGCGCGCAGTAGCGAGCGCATGCGGGCGCTCGCGCTCGCCGGAGCGGTCGCGGCCGCCGGCGCGCTCGCCGCCCTGGAACCCTCGCGCGCACTCGCCGCGCCGGGCGGGCAGGCCCGTCCGGCCGCCGCCCCACAGCAGACGACCTCGCCAGCACAGACTCCGGCGCAGTGGCTCGAGCGCATGAACCAGGCGCTGACCACCCGCAACTACGACGGCACCTTCACGCACTGGCAGGGCGGCTCGGTCGAGACGCTGCGCATCATCCACCGCCTGCAGGACGGGCAGGTGGCCGAGCGGCTGGTGTCGCTGGATGGCTCGGGGCGCGAATTCATCCGCACCGGCTCGAGCCTCGCCTGTTACCTGCCCGACCGGCGCACGGTGCTGGTGGAGCAGCGCCCGGCGGAGGAGTCGCTGGCCGGCTTCCCGGCCGTCTCCAGCCAGGCGGCGGCCAACTACGACATCCGCGAGGTCGCGCGCATGCGCCTCAACCGGCGCAACACCCACGTCATCTCGGTCACGCCGCGCGACGAGTTTCGCTACGGCTACCGCCTGTGGATCGACGACTCCACCGCCATGCCGCTCAAGTCGCAGCTGTGCGATACCGACGGCCGCGTCATCGAGCAGCTGGTGTTCGCCAGCCTGACGATGGCGGCGCACATCCCCGACTCCGCGTTCCGGCCCGAGGTCTCGACCGAGGGCTTCCAATGGCTGCGCAACGATGCCGCGCTGCCGGCCGCCGCGCCCGCGCCGGGCACGGTGTGGAGCGCGCTGCAGCTGCCGCCCGGATTCCGCATGATGCTGCGCGGCCCGCAGACGCTGCCGGGCTCGGCCGCTCCGGTCGATCACCTGGTGTTCAGCGACGGGCTCGCGGCAGTGTCGGTGTTCGTCGAGTCGCGCCCTCCCGTCGGGCCGGGTGAGGTCGCTGAGGTGCGCTCGGCGCGCGTCGGCTCCTCCTCGGCGTTCTCGACGGTGATGAACGGCTACAAGATCACGGCCGTGGGCGAGGTGCCGCCCGCCACGGTGCGCTTCATCGCCTCCCAGGTCAGGGCTG
>DASPOP010000107.1:0-2144 GCA_035625955.1 Steroidobacteraceae bacterium
ACGCCGCCGTCGAACTCCGCCAGCATCCAGCGCCGGTACGCCTCGAGGTTCGGCTCGCGCCCGAGGAAGTCGCGGGCCAGCTGCGCCGCCGGGCGGGTGGCGCCCGGAGCGAGCACTGCCTGGCGGTAACGCATCCCGGCCGGACCACCGAGCAGGTCCCGCGGATCGAACTGCGCGAAGAAGTCGAGCGCGATCACCTTGTCGAGCACGTAGGTGTAGTAGTTGGAGCTGTAGCCGTTCAGGTGCGTGAAGCTCGCCCAGAGGTGATCGCCCGCGACGAAGGCGAAGCTGCTGAAACGCTCGAAGTCCTGACGGTACACGGCATCGAAGTCGAGGGTCGCTGGCGGCAGCGTATGGAAGTCGAGCGATACGGCCGTGTACATGAGCTGGCGCTGCTGGCCGCTCGCACGGCCGTAGGTATCGGCGCGGTTCATGCGCGCGTATAGCTCCTGCGGCAACACCGCGCCGGTTTGGTAGTGATGGGCGAACGAGCTGAGCACAGCGTAATCGTGGAAGAACTCCTCCAGCATCTGTGAGGGCGCCTCGATGAAGTCGCCCTCGACGTTGAAGCCACCCTCGCCGGCGTAGCTGTTCTGACCGCCGATGACGTGATGCATGAGGTGGCCGAACTCGTGCAGGAATATCACCACGTCGCCGTACTGCATGAGACCGGGGTCACCGCTCTTGCCTCCCGGGAAATTGCAGACCAGCGCTCCCTCCGGCAACTGGCGATGCAGCACTCCCGCGGTCAGCAGCTGCGTCGAGAACCATTTGTCCTTGCCCTCGCGCGGATGCATGTCGAGGTAGATGCGTCCGAGCCGCACCTTGCCGTCGTAGACGTCGTAGGTGGTCACTGAGGGGTGCCAGGTGTGCACGCCGCGCACCGGGCGGATGTCGACGTGGAAGAGCTGCGAGGCGGTGGCGATCACACCGCGTTCGGCCGCGGCGTAGGGGAAGTAGGGCCGCACGCTCTGGGAGTCGAAGTTGAACTTCGCGCGCCGGTACTGCTCCTGCCAGTAGCGGGCGTCGGCGGCCGAGATCTGCTTGAGCGAGGGATCGCGCTCGCGCGCGAACGCGAGCAGCGCCGCATCCTCGCGTGCCCCCGACTCGCGCGAGGTGGCATCGATCTGCTTGAGGTAGTCGCGCAGCTTAGCCGGCGTACCCATCATCTGATCGGCCATGGCAAGGTCCGCCCAGGTGGCGTAGCCGAGCAGGTGCGCGAGCTCGGCGCGCGTCTCGAGCAGAGCGCGCAGCGTCTTCTCGTTGGCCGGGTAGCCCACCGACTCCCCGGCGAGGAATACCTTCTGCCGCAGCTCGGCGTTGTCGGCAAACTTCTCTGCCGGCCAGGCGTCGGGCGGATCGGTGGTGATCTTCACCTGGCCCTTGGCGTCGGGGAGGTGCGCGGCCAGGTAATCGGGCGGCAGGCCGCCGAGCTGCCCCTTGTCGACGAGCACCGTACGCACGTCGTCGTGCACGGTGCGCTCGAAGGCGAGGCCGAGCTCGGTGATCTTGTCCTGCAACGCCTTGATCTTCGCGCGGGTGGCATCGTCCTTGTCGACGCCCGCCAGGCGATACTCGAGCAGCGTGCGCTCGAGATAGTGGCGCGTGGCCGCATCGGCAGGCGCCGGCACGGCGCTGAGGGCGCGGTACACGTCGGGATTCAGCGAGAGCGCCGTGAGCGCGGCGTTCGCTGTCTGCGTGAGCGCCTGCGCCTTGTCACGCAGCTCCTTGGTGGCGCCGACGCCATAGAGCACGCTCGCCTGGCTGGTCGCAAAGGTGAGCTCGTTGAAGGCGTCGTCGTACGGGCGCAGCGTGTTCGCCGTGGTACGCGCGCCCTTGACGGCAGTGAGCCGCGCGACGTCGGCACCCGCGCGGTCCATGTGCATGCGCACCCAGCGCTCGAGCGCCGCCGGGTCGTCACCCCCGTCCCACGCATGCAGGTACGCCGAGGAGCCGGCGGCCGGGGCCGCCGCGGGCACCGCGAACGCGAGCGGTGCAGCGGCGCCGCTCACGGCTGCGACCAGGAGCAACTCGTGCAGGCGGCGGCGCGGGCGGCGGATCATCCGGTACTCCATGACAGCGCGTGACACGCGCGGCTTGGGCGCATGATGGGGAGTCTAGCGCGCAGTGTCACGAGGCACCTC
>DASPOP010000108.1:0-9035 GCA_035625955.1 Steroidobacteraceae bacterium
GTGCCGGTGAAGTAGAGGAACGACCCCTTGCCTTCCTCGATGCGCTCGAGCCTGGGCACTTCGGTGCCGCAGCTCGCGGCGAAGGCGAGGGCGGCGCGGGTGGGCTTGCCCGCCGCATCGAACGCCGCCGAGACCGGCGGGCCCTTGCGCCGCAGCTGCTGCTCGGGTTGCCGGGGGGCGAGGCTCTTCACCCATACCGCGAGCCGCCGCGGGGTGGCAAATCCCACGAGCTCGCCGTGGGCGAGGCCCGCCTTGTCGAGCCCGGCGCCGAGCGCGGCGACCAGGGCCTGCTCGAGGCCGAGGAGGGCCTTCGGCGGCAGCTCCTCGGTGCCGATCTCGAAGAGGAAATCGCGCGCGGCGGACGCGGCACGCGGCCCGGCTCGAGAGCGCTGGCCCGCCGCGCGCCCGGGCTGCGGGCGCGGCGCGGCCTTGGCAGTCTTGCCGCGCCCGGCGGCTTTCCGCGCCTTCATGCCGCGGCCCCGGAGTCAGTGGCGCTTCCGGTCCTGGGCTTGTCCTTCAGCAGCGGGAAGCCGAGCTTCTCGCGGCTCTCGAGATAGGCGCGGGCGACGGCGCTCGCGAGCGTGCGGACCCGAAGGATATAGCGCTGCCGCTCGGTCACCGAGATCGCGCGCCGCGCATCGAGCAGGTTGAACGTGTGCGAGGCCTTCAGCACCTGCTCGTACGCGGGCAGCGCGAGCCTGGCGGCCAGCAGGCGCTGGCACTCGCGCTCGTGATCCTCGAAATGCTGCAGCAGCGTCGGCACGTCCGCGTGCTCGAAGTTGTAGGCCGACTGCTCGGCCTCGTTCTGCCTGAAGACGTCCCCGTAGGTCACCCGGCCTGCGGCTCCCTGCGTGATCACGATGTCGTAAATGCTCTCCACTCCCTGCAGGTACATCGCGAGCCGCTCGAGCCCGTAGGTGATCTCACCCGTGACCGGACGGCAGTCGAGCCCGCCGACCTGCTGGAAGTAGGTGAACTGCGTGATCTCCATGCCGTTCAGCCACACTTCCCAGCCGAGGCCCCAGGCGCCGAGCGTGGGCGACTCCCAGTTGTCCTCGACGAAGCGCACGTCGTGGGTGAGGGGATCGAGGCCCAGCGCGGTGAGGCTCCCGAGGTAGAGATCGAGAATCTCGAGCGGCGAGGGTTTGATCACCACCTGGTACTGGTAGTAGTGCTGCAGGCGGAAGGGATTCTCGCCGTAGCGGCCGTCGGTGGGCCGGCGCGAGGGCTGCACGTAGGCGGCGCTCCAGGGCTCGGGCCCCACGGCGCGCAGAAACGTCGCCGTGTGGAAGGTGCCCGCGCCGACCTCCATGTCGTAGGGCTGCAGGATCACGCAGCCGCGCGCAGACCAATACTCCTGCAGCGCGAAGATCAGCTCCTGGAAGGTGCGCGGCGCGCGGGCGTTTTTTCTCGAGCGACCGGAGGCCATGCAGGGATCCGAGACCCAAAGAGCGCGCGAGTATAAGGCGCGCCAGAGTTCGGCGGTGCGCGGGGAAGACGACTGATCCGCGAGGCAGGCGTTCAGCCGAGGCCGCTGAGCCCCACTACTGCGCGGCTGGTTTGCCACGCACTAAAAAAGTGCATTACCGCTTGAGTATCTGGAAACTGCACAGAGCCTCTGTCGTACGCACCCATAGAGTGCAATAATGACTTTTGGACGCACTCAAATGGTGCAGTCAGCATTCAGAATGTCCGCTAACTGCTTGATTTCACTTCCCCGTGCCCATGGCACAGGGCCTGCAATGGCCTGAGGACCTAAGAGATAGCGGTCGCCCGACCCGCCCGACCCCCTTTTCCCCGGAGGCGATATGACACCGAGTGATGTGATCAGGCTCATCAAAGAAAAACAGGTGAAGTTTGCGGACCTGCGCTTCACGGACACGCGCGGCAAGGAGCAGCACGTAACGATCCCGGCGCGGCTGGTCGACGAGGACTTCTTCCGCGACGGCAAGATGTTCGACGGCTCGAGCATCGCCGGATGGAAGGGCATCAACGAGTCGGACATGATCCTCATGCCCGAGGCCAATACCACCGTCATCGATCCGTTCTTCGAGGAGACGACGGTCGACATCCGCTGCGACGTGATCGAGCCCGCCACCATGCAGGGCTATGAGCGCGACCCGCGCTCGCTCGCCAAGCGCGCCGAGGCCTACCTGAAATCCACCGGCATCGCCGACTACGCGCTGTTCGGGCCGGAGAACGAGTTCTTCATCTTCGACAGCGTGCGCTTCGGCAACGAGATGAACGGCTCGTTCTACTCGATCGACTCGGTGCAGGGCGCGTGGAATTCCCAGCGCGAATACCAGGAAGGCAACAAGGGCCACCGCCCCGGAATCAAGGGCGGTTACTTCCCGGTGCCGCCGGTCGATGCGTTCCAGGACATCCGCTCGGCGATGTGCCTCGCGATGGAGGAAATGGGGCTCAAGGTCGAGGTGCATCACCACGAGGTGGCCACCGGCGGCCAGGCCGAGATCGGCGTCGGCGCCGGAACCCTGGTGCAGAAGGCCGACCAGGTGCAGATCCTCAAGTACTGCATCCACAACGTCGCCAACGGCTACGGCAAGACCGCGACCTTCATGCCGAAGCCGCTGGTCGGCGACAACGGCAACGGCATGCACGTGCACCAGTCGCTGCAGAAGGAAGGCCGGGCCCTGTTCGCCGGCGACAAGTACGGCGGGCTCTCGGATCTCGCCCTCTACTACATCGGCGGCATCATCAAGCACGCCAAGGCGCTCAATGCCATCACCAACCCCGGAACCAACAGCTACAAGCGCCTGGTGCCCGGCTTCGAGGCGCCGACCCTGCTCGCCTACTCGGCGCGCAACCGCTCCGCCTCGATCCGCATTCCGTGGGTGTCGAGCCCGAAGGCGCGGCGCATCGAGGTGCGCTTCCCCGACTCCTGCGCCAACCCCTATTTCGCCTTCGCGGCGATGATGATGGCGGGGCTGGACGGGATCCAGAACAAGATCCATCCGGGCGACCCGGCGGACAAGGATCTCTACGATCTCGAGCCCGAGGAGGCCAAGCACATCCCGACCGTGTGCCACTCGCTCGACATGGCGCTCGAGCAGCTCGACAACGATCGCGAGTTCCTCACCCGCGGCGGCGTCTTCACCAACGACGTGATCGATGCCTACATGGGTCTCAAGCTCCAGGAGATCACGCGCTTCCGCATGTCCACGCATCCGGTGGAGCTGGAGCTGTACTACAGCTGCTGACCGTGGAATGACACCGCCGCTGCCGCCGCGCCCCGCCTTTGCCGAGTCCGGCCCGCTCCGGGGCGCAGCGGCGGGCGCGACCGGGGTGCGGCGGCGGTCACAGCGGCCGGCGCGCGAGAGAGCGGCAGCGCACATTCGCGGCGCGCCGCTTTTGTCTCCACCGCCATGCCGGGCTATGCTCGGCTGCGATGATGCAGCGCATTCTCTTTACCTTAATGTCGTTCGCCTGCTCGCTGGCGCTCGCGACCACCGTCTACAAGTGGGTCGACGACAACGGCGTGATCCACTACAGCGATCAGCCGCACCCGAACGCCCAGAAGCTGCAGGTTCAGGGCGTACAGACCTATTCCTCGAGCTCGGCCAGCGTGCGTGCGCCGGCCGAATCCGAGCCCGGCTCCACGGCTGCCAATCCCTACAAGGGCTGCGCCATCGCGCAGCCGCTCGATCAGCAGAACCTGCCGAATGCGCAGTCGGTGTTCATCCGGGTGGCGGCCGATCCGGTGCCGCGCGGGGGCGACCGCGTCTACATCGTGATGGACGGCCAGGGCCTGAACAACGGTCAGCCGACGGGCCTGAGCTTCAACGTGACGCCGATCGATCGCGGCTCCCATTCGGTGAGTGCGCAGATCCGCAGCTCCGACGGCACGATCCTGTGCCAGACGCCGGCCGTGACTTTCTACGTACAGCAGCCGAATCTCTTCAGCCCCGGAGTGAGCGGCCAGCCCGGCACCTCGCCGCGGCCGCGCTGACCGAGCCCCCCGTCCTCACGGTGCCCGCTGCGCCGGACGCCGCGGCGCGCGCCGCGCTGCGCAGCGCGCCGCCACGCCACCCGTGCGCGAGCGAGCCACGCCATGGCCGCTGAGTACCGCAGCCCGTCGGCGCTCTCGCACTTCGATCCGGCGGAGCTGCTCGATGCGCTCTCGACCGGGATCCTGATGCTCGATGCGCAGCTCTGCCCGATCTACGCCAACGTCGCCGCGCAGGACCTGCTCGGCTTCAGCCTCAACATGAGCCGCGGCCGGCCCTTCGGCGATTTTCTCCACGAGGCGGGGGCGTTGAACGGGATCCTGAAGCGCGCGCTCGAGAGCGGCGAGGGCATCGCCGACCGCGAGCTCACCTTCAAGCCCGCCGGCTCGCCGCGCGAGCCGCGCACGCTCGATGTCACGGTGACGCCGCTTCCCGGCCTCACCGGCACGCACCTGCTGATCGAGCTCGCCGACACCACGCAGCGCCAGCGCATCTCGCGCGACAACGACCTGCTCGCGCGCCTCGACGGCAGCCGCCTGATGATCCGGCAGCTCGCCCACGAGATCAAAAACCCGCTGGGGGGCCTGCGCGGCGCGGCGCAGCTGCTCGAGCGCGAGCTGCCGGCGCCCAGCTTGCGCGAATACACTCAGGTGATCATCGGCGAAGCCGATCGGCTGACGGCGCTGGTCGAGTCGATCGCCGGCCCGAGCCGCCCGCCCAGCAAGACGCTGATGAACGTGCACGAGATCTGCGAGCACGTCTATCACCTGCTGCGCGCCGAGGCGCGCAGCGGGGTACTGGTCGAGCGCGACTACGACCCGAGCCTGCCGAACGCCATGCTCGATCGCCATCAGCTGATCCAGGCGCTGCTCAACGTCGGCCGCAACGCGCTGCAGGCGCTGCAGGCGCAGGGCGACACCGGACACGTGTTGCTGCGCACGCGCGCCCGCAGCAACGTCAGCATCGGCCCGGTGCGCCACCGCCTGGTCGCCGCGGTGCAGGTGGAGGACTCCGGACCCGGTGTACCGGAGCACCTGCGCTCCTCGATTTTCTATCCGCTGGTCACCGGACGCCCCAACGGCACCGGTCTCGGGCTGGCCGTGGCCCAGGAACTGGTGACGCGCAACGGCGGCATCATCGAGTTCGAGAGCGAGCCGCGGCGCACCGTGTTCACGCTGCTGCTGCCGCTCGGAGAGGAATCATGAGCAGCGACTCACTGCGTGTGTGGCTGGTCGATGACGACGCCTCCATCCGCTGGGTGCTGGAGCGGGCGCTCAAGCACGGCGGCATGAGCGCGCGCGTGTTCGATGCGGCCGAGCCGGCGCTGGAAGCGCTGCGGCGCGAGTCGCCCGACGTACTGATCACCGACATCCGCATGCCGGGCGCCTCGGGGCTCGAGCTGCTGCGCCGCATCCGCGACGCCCGTCCGGCGCTGCCGGTCATCGTCATGACCGCACATTCGGACCTGGGCAGCGCGGTCTCGGCGTACGAGGGCGGGGCGTTCGAGTACCTGCCGAAACCCTTCGACATCGACCAGGCGGTGGCGCTCGCACGCCGCGCGGCCAATGCCGGCATGCAGGGGAGCGGGGAGTCCGGCGGCGCGCCGCGCATCCCCGAGCTCCTAGGGCGTGCGCCGGCGATGCAGCAGGTGTTCCGCGCCATCGGGCGCCTGGCGCGCTCCTCCATGACCGTGCTGGTGACGGGCGAGTCCGGTACCGGCAAGGAGCTGGTGGCGCGGGCGCTGCACGATCACAGCCCGCGCGCCGGCAAGCCCTTCATCGCGCTCAACACCTCGGCGATTCCCGCCGACCTGCTCGAGTCCGAGCTCTTCGGCCACGAGCGCGGCGCCTTCACCGGCGCCGACAGCCTGAGGCGCGGGCGCTTCGAGCAGGCCGACGGCGGCACGCTGTTCCTCGATG
This sequence comes from Steroidobacteraceae bacterium, assembly GCA_035625955.1. Taxonomy (GTDB): domain Bacteria; phylum Pseudomonadota; class Gammaproteobacteria; order Steroidobacterales; family Steroidobacteraceae; genus 13-2-20CM-66-19. The sequence goes on from DASPOP010000108.1 coordinate 5,885, forward strand.
AGATCGGCGACATGTCGATGCCGCTGCAGACACGGCTGCTGCGCGTGCTCGCCGAGGGCGAGTTCTATCGCGTCGGCGGACAGACCGCGGTGCACGTCGACGTGCGCGTCATCGCCGCGACCCACCAGGACCTGCGCGAGCGCGTGACACGGAGCCTGTTCCGCGAGGACCTGTACCATCGCCTCAACGTCATCCGCATCGAGCTGCCGCCGCTGCGCGCGCGCGCCGGCGACATCCCGGACCTGCTCGCCCACTACCTCGAGGTCGCCGCGCACGAGCTCGGCGTCGAGCCCAAGCTGCTGGCGCCGGAGGCGCAGGCGCTGCTCACCGCCTACGACTGGCCCGGCAACATCCGCGAGCTCGTGAACCTCTGCCGGCGGCTGACGGTGCTCGCTCCGGGACGCGAGGTGCGCGTCGAGGACCTGCCGGCGGAGCTCGCGAGCGCCGCCGCCACGGGACCGAAGGATGCCGACTGGGCCGCAGCGCTCGCGGGCTGGGCCGAGCGCGCTGCCTTGAGCGCCGCGCAGCCGCTGCTCGATGCCGCGCAGCCGCAGTTCGAGCGCGTGCTGATCCGCGCCGCGCTCAAGCGCACGCACGGGCACCGCCAGGAGGCGGCCAGGCTCCTCGGCTGGGGGCGCAACACGCTCACCCGGAAACTGAAGGAGCTCGGCATGAACGAGGCGGAGGGCACGGGGGAATAGGGGCGCCAGGCGATGTCGGGCCGCTTGTGGCAGATCGAGTTCCTGGGCAACACGCTCGGCGACTGGACGATCGCGCTCGCGATCTTCCTCGTCACCTTCACGGTGCTGCCGGTCGCCAGGCGGCTGATCGCCGCGCAGCGCCGGCGCCTGGTCGCGCGCACGCCACTCAGGATGCACCCGGCGATCGATCTCGCCGCACTGCTCGCCGGGCGCACCAACCGGATCTTCCTCTGGGGAGCGGCGCTGTGGCTCGCCTCGCGCGGCCTCAGCTTCCCCCCGAGGCTCGAGCGCTGGCTGACGCCCGCGCTGGTGCTGCTCTTGTGGATGCAGATCGCGCTCTGGGCCACGGCGGCGGTGCGCTTCGCAATCGACCTGCGCCGGCAGCGCTCCACCGGGCCCGATACGCTGCTGAAGAGCTCGATGGAGGTGATCCTGTTCGGCGCGGGGCTCCTCATCTGGGGAGTCGCGGCGCTGCTGGCGCTCGACAACTTAGGGGTCGAGATCCGGCCGCTGCTCGCGGGCCTCGGCATCGGCGGCATCGCGCTCGCGCTCGCCGTGCAGACGGTGCTCGCGGATCTGCTCGCCTCGCTCTCGATCGCGCTCGACCGGCCCTTCGGCCTCGGCGACTTCCTCACCGTGGATGACTGCCAGGGGACGGTCGAGCACATCGGCGTCAAGAGCACGCGGCTGCGCAGCATCAACGGCGAGCAGATCATCATCTCGAACGGCGATCTGCTGAAAGCGCGCCTGCGCAACTACGGCCGCCTCATCGAGCGCCGCGCGCTGTTCGTCCTGCCGGTGCACTACGAGACCCCGGTGGCGACGCTCGCCGCAGTGCCGCGCGCAGTGCGCGAGATCATCGAGGCGACGCCCGAGGTGCGCTTCGACCGCTGCCACCTGCTGCGCTGCACCGAGACCGCGCTCGAGTTCGAGGCGGTGTTCTTCGTCACGCGGCCCGAGTACCAGGCCTACGCCGACGCGCAGCAGAGCATCAACCTGCGGATTCTCGAGCGCTTCCGCACCATGGAGGTGAGCTTCATCGCCACCGCGCCGCGGCCGGTACGGCTGCACCCGCCGCTCACGCCGCTGGCGGATGCGGGCGGCCAGCAGCGCCTGCTGTAGCGTCGCTCTCAGCGCGCGGCGAGCAGCTGGCGCAGCAGCGAGTCGAATTCGTCGTACGGCAGCGCTCCCTCGACCCGCACCCCCGTGAGCTCAGCGTGCGCGGCGCGGCCGACGACGAAGCCCGGCGTGCCCTCGATGCCCGCGGCGTCGGCCTCCCGCTCATGCGCGGCGATCACCGCGGCGTACTTGTCGCGGGCGAGGCACTCATCGAAGCGCGTCAGGTCGAGCCCGAGGGCGTGCGCCCGCCGCTCGATCCCGCCGCTGCTCAGGTCCGCGGCGCCGCCGAGGAGCGCGGCGTGCATCTCCCAGAACCTGCCCTGCTCCGCGGCGCAATGCGCGGCCTCGGCGGCCGGCGCGGCCGCGGCGTGGATCTGCAGCGGCAGGTCGCGCGCGATGTAGCGGAGCCTGCCGGTATCGATGTATTCACGCTTGAGCCTGGGCCACACCTCGGCCTCGAAGCGCCGGCAATAGGGGCACTGGTAGTCGGTGAACTCGATCATGGTGAGGGGCGCCGAGGCGCGCCCGAGCGCGAGCTCACCCGGCGGCAGCGCGAGGCGCACGAGCGGAAGCGAGTCCTGTCCGGCCGCTGCGCTGTCGCCCCCGATCGCGGAACCCGCGAACGCGAGGGCGGCGGCCAGCGCCGCCGTCCTGGCGAAGGCGTTAATGCGGCCTCTCTTCCCTCGGCTTCTCGTCGCGTTGCCTCTCATCCCGCTGCGCCGGGCGCTGCTGCGGATGCCAGGCCTCGCCGACCGGCTTCGCCGGCGTCACTTCCGGCGCGCGGAAGGCGCTCGGGCGCGGAGTGCCGGCGATCTGCGGGCGCCCCTCGTTGCGCGCCGCGTTCATCATCGGCTCGGCGCGCGCGTCGACGTGGTGCTGCAGCTGGGGCGGCGTCGGCCTGAAGCGCGGCTCAGCGGCATGCGCCGCCTCGAACGGCGTCGGCTGCGCGCGGGTGCCGGCACCTCCCACGTAGCTCACGCGCGTGTTGTTCACCGTGACGTTGTTGACCACCCGCTCGTTGTAGACGTTGTGGACAGTGGTCACGTTCACGTTGGTGACGGCGGTGTTGTAGCGGAAGTGGTTGTTCTCCCAGCGGCCGCCGCGATAGCCGTCGCCGTCGTAACCATGGCCGTAGTTGATGCCGCCGTAGTAGCCGACGTGCGGTCCCCAGTGTCCGGGGTGAAAGACGTACACCCCAGCGGCGAGGCCCCAGTAGCCGGGGGTCCACAGGAATCCCACCTGCGGCGGCGCGACCCAGGTGCCCGGAACCCAGAAGTAGCCTTCCGCTCCCCAGCGCCACAGCCCGGGCGTCCAGACGTAGCCTTCCACCG
>DASPOP010000109.1:0-6204 GCA_035625955.1 Steroidobacteraceae bacterium
CTGCGACATGAGCGTGTAGGCACGCGAGTAGTCGGCGCGGTCCACGGCCTGGCGGCACAGCGCCAGCGCTTCGTTGCGCCGTCCCAGCCAGTGTTGCAGCCGGGCACGGCGGAACAGTGCGCGCGCGGCGCGCTGCCCCTCGTCGGAACCTGCAGAGAGATCGGCTGTCACGTGCTGTCCGTCTTCGAGTACTGCCGAGCGTACCACTGCCGGTACTCGCCGCTCACGACGCCGCGCCACCAGGCCTCGTGATCGAGATACCAGCGCACCGTGGCCTCGAGGCCGGTCCGCAAGGTTGTGGTCGCGCGGAAGCCGAGGCTGCCGGAGATCTTGCCCGAGTCGACCGCATAGCGCCGGTCGTGCCCCGGCCGGTCGCGGACGTGCTCGATGAGGGTGCGCGCGGAGCGGCCCAACGCCGGCGCGCTGCGCGGGAAGCGCGCCGCGAGCGCCGGCTCGGCCGCAAAGGCCCGGTCCACCAGGTCGCACACCGTGCCGACCACCACGAGGTTGGGATCCTGGGTGGAGCCGCCGATGTTCCAGGTCTCGCCGGCTGCGGATTTCGTCAGGATGAGCTCGATCGCGCGGCAGTGATCGCTCACGTGCAGCCAGTCGCGGATCTGCAGGCCGTCGCCGTAGATCGGCAGCCGGCGGCCTTCGAGGATGTTGAGGATGCAGAGCGGCAGCAGTTTCTCCGGAAACTGGAACGGCCCGTAGTTGTTCGAGCAGTTGCTGATGGTCACGGGCAGGCCGAAGCTGTGCGCCCAGGCGCGTACCAGGTGATCGGCCGACGCCTTGCTGGCGGCGTAAGGGGAGTTGGGCGAATAGGGCGTGCTTTCGGTGAAGGCCGCGGCGCCGGGTGCGAGCGAGCCGTAGACCTCGTCGGTCGACACGTGATGGAAGCGGCAGCCGCGCTGCGCGGCGTCCGCGCCCCAGGCGGTGCGCGCCGCCTCGAGCAGCGCCTGGGTGCCGAGCACGTTGGTGCGCAGGAACTGCGCCGGGTCCTCGAGCGAGCGGTCGACGTGCGACTCGGCGGCGAAGTTCACCAGCGTCCCGAGCGACTCTTCCGCGAGCAGCGCCGCGACGCGCTCGCGCTCGCCGATGTCGCCGCGCACGAATCGGATCCTGCCGGCGTCGATGAGCGCGGCGATGCTGGCGAGATTGCCGGCATAGGTGAGCGCATCGAGCACCACGATGCGGTCCTGCGGGTGCGCGGCGCACCAGTAGTGGCAGAAGTTCGCGCCGATGAAGCCGGCCCCGCCGGTGACCAGCAGCCGCCTCACGGCTGCGTCCGCTGCGCACCCGCAGCGGCGAACGTGGCGCGCAGCGCGCTGCGCCAATGCGGCGCCGTGACGGCGAGCAGCTGCTCGGTGGCACGCTTGTCGAGCACGCTGTAGGCGGGGCGTGCCGCCGCGGTGGGATAGTCGGCAGTGCCGATCGGGACGATCGGCGGCGCGGCGGGCAGGAGGCCGAAGCGCACCGCCTCCTCGGCGATCGCCACGGCAAAGTCGTACCAGCTGGCGACCCCCGAATCGCACCAATGCCACAGTCCCGCTGCACGCCGCGTGCTGATCGCCCACAGGACTCCGGCCAGTCCCGCGGCGTGCGTGGGTGCGCCCACCTGGTCGCTCACCACGCGCAGCTGCGGACGGCTCTTCATCAGGCTGAGCATGCGTGCCGCGAAACCGCCGGCGGCGCTGTAGAGCCACGAGGCGCGCACCACCGCGCAGCGCTCGCCGAGCTCGCGCGCGACCGCGGCCTCGCCCACCAGCTTGGTGCGCCCGTAGACCGAGAGCGGATGCGCCGCGGCGCGGGTGTCGTAGGGATGGCTCTGCCCGCCGTCGAACACGAAGTCGGTGGAAACATGCGTGAGCCAGGCGCCGGCGGCGCGGCAGGCGGCGGCCAGCACCTGCGGCCCGGTGGCGTTGGCGCGTGCGGCTTCCTCGGAGTTGCGCTCGGCCTCATCGACGCGGGTGAAGGCGGCGGCGTTGATCACCAGCTCGGGCGCGAAGTCGGCGAACAGCCCGCGCACCGCGGCCTCCTGCGCGATGTCGAGCTCGGCGTGGGTACAGCTCTGCACCACCTCGCCGTGAGGAGCGGCGGCCGCGAGTGCGCGGCCCAGCTGTCCGGCGGCGCCGGTGATCAGCACTCTCACGGGAAGCACTCCGCGCGTGCCAGCGGCACGCCGTCGCGATCCTTCGCCGCGAGCAGCGGCTCGCGGCCGGCGGGCAGCGGCCAGCGGATGCCGAGCGCCGGGTCGTTCCACTGCAGGGTCCGCTCGGCCTCGCGCGACCAGTAGTCGGTCACCTGGTACTGAACGCGCGTCTCGTCGGCGAGCGCAAGAAAGCCGTGCGCGAAGCCGGGCGGCACCCACAGCGAGCGCGCGGCCGCGGCGTCGAGCTGCACGCTCAGGCTCCTGCCGAAGGTGGCCGAGGAACGGCGCAGGTCCACCACCACGTCGAAGATCTCCCCGGCGAGTACGCGCACCAGCTTCGCCTGCGTCTGGCGGATCTGGTAGTGGAGCCCGCGCAGCACGTAGGCACGCGAGCGGCTGACGTTCTCCTGCACGAAGCGCGTCTCGATGCCGGCGGCGGCGAAGTCGCGCTCGTTCCAGCTCTCGAAGAAGGCGCCGCGTGCGTCGTCGAACACCTGGTGCTCGATCAGCAGCACGCCGGGGAGCGCGAGCCGCTCGGCGCGCATCACAGCACCCGCTCCGCGAGCACGCTCTCGAGGTATTCCCCGTAGCCGGTGCGCTTCAGGGGCGCGGCGAGACGCGCGAGCTGTGCGCGGTCGATGAAGCCCTGACGGTAGGCGATCTCCTCCGGGCAGCAGATCTTCAGCCCCTGCCGCGCCTCGATCGTCTCGACGAAGTTGGCGGCCGCCAGCAGCGAGGCGTGCGTGCCGGTGTCGAGCCAGGCGACGCCGCGCCCCAGCACCTCGACCTTGAGCGCGCCGCGCGCGAGGTAGGCGCGATTGACGTCGGTAATCTCGAGCTCCCCGCGCGCCGAGGGCGCGAGTGCGCGCGCCACGGCGACGCAGTCGGCGTCGTAGAAGTACAGGCCCGTCACCGCGTAATGCGAGCGGGGCGCCGCCGGCTTCTCCTCGAGGCCCACCGCGCGGCCCGCGGCGTCGAACTCCACCACGCCGTAGCGCTCGGGGTCGCGCACATAGTAGGCGAACACGGTGGCGCCGCGGTCGCGCGCGGCGGCGGCGCGCAGCTGCTCGGGCAGCCCGTGTCCGTAGAAGAGATTGTCACCGAGCACCAGGCACACGGCATCGGTGCCGATGAAGTCGGCACCGATCACCAGCGCCTGTGCGATGCCGCGCGGTTCGGGCTGCACCGCGTAGCGGATCCGCATGCCCCACTGCGAGCCGTCCCCGAGCAGCCGCTCGAACAGCGGGCCATCCTCGCGCGTCGATATGAGCAGCACCTGGCGGATGCCGGCCAGCATCAGCGTCGCCAGGGGGTAGTAGACGAGGGGCTTGTCATAAAGCGGCAGCAGCTGCTTTGAGACTGCCCGTGTTACCGGATAAAGTCGGGTGCCGGAGCCACCGGCGAGGACTATTCCTTTGGTGATCATGAGATTCTTGCAGTCAGGACGCGCGGCGCATCCTAGCCTGTCGCCGTCGACGGTACCAAGCAGCGCCGGGGTAAGGCGCTCCTTGCCGGGGCCGGCGGCCGCTGTCGCCTCATGCGCGCTCATGGTCGCCGCTCTCGCGCTGACGGGCTCTGCGCTCGCCGACCCCCAGACCGACAACAAGCCCAAGGCGAGCTCGTTCGCGCCGCGCCACACCAAGAGCCACGTTTATGGCACGCCGGTCGCGAAGCCGATCCTGCACAAGCGCAAGAAGCGCACCCCGCCCGCGCCGGCGCCGGCCGAGCCGATCAAGTAGTCGCCGGTGAAGGTCCTGAATTAGAGTGGCCGCGTGCTCACTGCGGCCGAACTCGACACTCAGCTCACCCAGGCAACCGCGTCCTTGGGCCGCGGGGAGCTCGCTCAGGCCGAGAGCATGTGCCGCACGGTGCTCGCCGCGGCGCCCAACAACGCCGCTGCGCTGCACCTGCTCGGGCTGGTCCGTGCCCGCGGTGGCGACCGCCAGGGGGGCGAAGAGCTCCTGCGGCGCAGCGTCGAGCTCGATCCCGCCGACACCCGGCTGCGGCTGAATTTCGCCACCTTTCTGCGCCGCGCCGGCCGTCTCGAGGAGGCCGAGCGCGTCTACCGCCGCGTGCTGCAGCTCGCGCCCGGCGAGCGGGGTGCGCGCCACGGCCTGGTGCTGACGCTCGACAGCCTCGGCCGGGCCCGCGAGGCGGAGATCCAGTGCCGCACCCTGGTCGACTCCGACCGCGCGAGCCCCGATGGCTGGGCGGCGCTCGGCTTCCTGCTCGCCAACCAGAACCGCCTCCTGGAGGCCGAAAGCGCCTACCGCCAGGCGCTCGCGCTGGATCCCGGCAATGCACCGCTCCATCGCCGGCTCGGCTCGCTGCTCGCGCAGCTCGAGCGGGCCGAAGAGGCGTTGGCGCTGCTCACCCGGGCGCAGGCGCTCGGCGTGCGCGGCTTCGAGCTCGAGCTCGCCCGCGGCCGCGCGCTCGGCCAGCTCGGGCGCCTGGAGGAGGCCGAGCGCGCCCTGGCCGCGGCGGTCAACCTGAGGCCGCGCCACGCCGACGCGCAGCTGTACCTCGCGCGGGTGCGGCAGGCGCTCGGCGACCCCGATTTCTCGCGCTCGCTCGCCGCCGCGGTGCTCGGGGCGCGCGATGACCTGAATCTGCAGGAGGCGCTCGCGGTGCTGCTCCTCAACGCAGGAAGGGGCGACGTCGCCGCGGAGCTGCTGCGCGAGGAGCTCAAGCGCTCAGGTCCGGTGCCGCGCCTGCGCTACCTGCTGTCGCGTGTCATGCGCGAGGGCGAGCGCCTCGCGGAAGCCGAGACCGAGGCGCTGGAGGCGGCCGCCGCGCTCCCCGACGAGGCCGGCGTGGTCGAGAATCTGGTCTCGATCCTGCTGTCGCGTGGGCGGCCCGCGGAGGCGCTGGCCTTCATCCGTGCGCAGCGCACGCGGATGCCGGGCGCACAGGGGTGGATCGCCTACGAGGCGGTCGCGGCGCGCCTCCTCGGGCAACCGCTCTATGGCGAGCTGTATGACTACCAGCGCCTGGTGCGCTGCTACGAGCTGCAGCCGCCCTTCGGCTTCGCCTCCATGGCCGAGCTCAATGCCGCGCTGCTCGAGGTGCTCGCGGCGCGCTACCGGGCCAACACCTATCCACTCGGCGAGAGCCTGCGCAACGGCCGGGTGACGACGCGCAATCTGGTGATGGATCCCGACCCGGTGATCCGGGCGCTGCTGCGCACTTTCGAGGAGCCGCTGCGCGCCTACCTCGGCGCGCTCGGCCGCGATCCCGCGCATCCCCTGAGCGCGCGCAATCAGGGTGCCGTGCAGATCGCGTCCGCCTGGTCGGTGCAGCTCACCCGCGGCGGCTTTCACGTCAACCACTTTCACAACCAGGGCTGGATCAGCTCGGCCTACTACGTGCAGGTGCCGGAGGAAGCCGGCGACACCGAGCTCAAGAGCGGGTGGCTCAGGCTCGGCGAGCCGCGGTTTCCGACGCCGGCAGCTTCAGTCGGCTGCGTCGTGCAGCCGCACGCCGGACAGCTGGTGCTATTTCCGTCCTACATGTGGCACGGCACGAGCCCGATACTCGGCGCGCAGCCGCGCACCGCCGTCTCCTTCGACGCGGTACCCCCGGGGGGCGGCTGAAACAGGCACAGGGACAGGACGTCCGCTGCGAGCTTGAAACTAACGCGCGGCCGCCTTCCCGGCCGGCTTCCAGCTGACCTGATCCCCGACCTTGATTCCGAGCAGCCCCGCCTCGCCGCCGCGCAGCTCGAGCACCGCGCCGACCGGTACATCGGAGCTCAGCAGATCGAGGCGCAGTGGCGCGGCGCGGCTGATGATCTTCACCACGTGCCCGTCGGCGGCGATGAACAGCAGGTCGAGCTCGATGTAGGTGTTCTTCATCCAGAAGTTCTCGACGCGCGCGGGCGCGAAGGGAAACACCATGCCGCGGTCGGCCGGCAGATCGCGCACGTACATCAGGCCCTGCTCGGCGCGCGCCGGCGTGTCCGCCACCCACACGTCGAAATGAAACCGGCGCTGCGAGCCTCCCGCATGCTGCACGACCTCGAGCGCGGCACGCGGGAAGGTCGCGAGGTCCAT
>DASPOP010000110.1:0-5764 GCA_035625955.1 Steroidobacteraceae bacterium
GCCGTCATCACCGGGTCGCGGATCGGCTTGCCGGCATCGACCGCCTCGCGCACGCGGCGATTGAAGCCGGCGATGTTGCGCACCCCGAGCGCGGCCATCAGCTGATGCCGCCGGTCCATCTCCACGACGCCCCAGCGCAGCGCGTTCGAGGCCTGCTTCATGTCGGTGACCACCGGCGCCAGCAGGTGCGGGATGCCCTCGTAGACCGAGAGCTCGAGCATCTTCGGGTCGATCATGATGAGGCGCACGTGCTCGGCGGTCGACTTATAGAGGAGCGACAGCACCATGGCGTTGAGCGCCACCGACTTGCCGGAGCCGGTGGTGCCCGCGATCAGGAGGTGCGGCATGCGGCTCAGGTCCGCGACCACCGGCTGGCCGCCGATGTCCTTGCCGAGCGCAAGCGACAGCGGCGAATGCATCTCGTCGTAGGCCCGCGAGCGGATGATCTCCCCGAGGGTGACGATCTCGCGTTTCTCGTTGGCGATCTCGAGCCCCATGACGCTCTTGCCCGGAATCACTTCGACGACGCGCACCGACAGCACCGAGAGCGCGCGCGCCAGGTCCTTGGAGAGCGCCGTGATCTGGCTCGCCTTGACACCCGGCGCCGGCCGCAGCTCGAAGCGCGTCACCACCGGACCCGGCTGCACCGCCACCACCTCGGCGTCGATGCCGAAGTCCTTGAGCTTCATTTCCACCAGGCGCGACAGCGCCTCGAGCGCCTCGGCCGAATAGAGCGGCTCGCGCGCCGGCGGATCGTCGAGGAGCTTCAAGGGCGGCAGCTCGTTGGCCTTCGGCGGCTCGAACAGCGGCACCTGGCGCTCGCGCTCGACGCGCGCGCTCTTCTCGACCACCGGCAGCGGCGGCTCGATGCGCGGCGGCGCGCGCGTCGCCGACTTCTTCTGCTCGGTCTCCACCGCCTCCTTGCGCGCCTGGCGCCGCTCGCGTCCCTCGGCCACGTCCCGGCGCGAGGCCCAGTGCGCACGCGCCCAGCCGATGCCCGCCCAGGTGAGACCGCCGAGCCGGTCCATCACCGCGAGCCACGACACGTGGAAGGCCACCGACAGGCCGGCCATCCAGGCGGCGATCAGCAGCAGCGTCGCGCCGAGAAAATCCAGCCAGGCCGCGAGCCCCTTCCCGACCAGGCCCCCAACCACGCCGCCCGCCGTCTGCCGCAGCACCCCCACTTCCCAGTGCAGCGTCGTCAGTCCGCAGCTCGCCCCGAGCAGCAGCACGAACCCGGCCGCGCGCACCGCGGTGTTCACGCGCGAGACGCTGACGCCCTGCACGCGCCGCTGCAGTCCCCAGGCCGCGATCGCGAGCACCGCCGGCAGCAGGAACGCGGGCCAGCCGAACAGGAAGAACAGCACGTCGCTCATCCAGGCGCCCGCGACGCCGATGCGGTTGTGGATCGGCGCGGCATTGCCCGTATAAGAGAAGCCCGGGTCGTCGGGGCTGTAGCTCACCAAGGCCACGAACAGCGTGAGCGCGGCGATCGCGAGCGCGATCACCGCGCTCTCGCGCAGGGCGCGGGACACCGCCGCCGTGAGACGGGAGCCGTTGCGTGCCTGGACCTGGGTCTCAGCCAATCTTCACTGCCTGGTCTTAAGATAGACGGCCCGCATTATAGGGCTTGGTACCATGCACCGATGGCACAGATGACCTCGCCGAAGAACCGGCACAGCCGCTTGATTATCCTGGGATCGGGACCTGCGGGTTACAGCGCCGCCGTATACGCCGCGCGCGCCAATCGCGCGCCGCTGCTCATCACCGGAATGGCGCCGGGCGGGCAGCTCATGACCACCACCGACGTCGACAACTGGCCGGGAGATGTCGAGGGCCTGCAGGGCCCGGCGCTGATGGAGCGCATGCGGCGTCACGCCGAGCGCTTCGCCACCGAGATCGTGAGCGACCACCTGGTCTCCGTCGATCTCGCTGCGCGGCCGCTCAGCCTCGTGGGCGAGGCCAGCCGCTACAGCTGCGACGCGCTCATCGTCGCGACCGGCGCGAGCGCCCGTTACCTGGGGCTGCCGTCGGAAGAGCAGTTCCGCGGCCGCGGCGTATCGGCCTGCGCCACCTGCGACGGCTTCTTCTTCCGCGAGCAGCGCGTCGCGGTGGTCGGCGGCGGCAACACCGCGGTCGAGGAGGCGCTGTATCTCTCGCACATCGCGCACCACGTGACGCTCGTGCACCGGCGCGACAAGCTGCGCGCCGAGAAGATCCTGCAGGATCGCCTGTTCCGCGAGGTGAAGGCCGGGAAGATGTCGGTGATCTGGAACCACGCGGTCGACGAGGTGCTCGGCAACGAGCAGGGCGTGTCCGGAGTGCGCCTGCGCGCGCTGCCCGGGGGCGCGCTGCAGACGCTGGAGATCACCGGCCTGTTCGTCGCCATCGGCCACACGCCCAACACGGCGCTGTTCGAGGGCCAGCTCGCCATGCGCGGCGGCTACATCAGCGTGAAGAGCGGACTCGACGGAGATGCGACGGCGACCAGCGTCCCCGGGGTGTTCGCGGCCGGCGACGTGGCCGACCACGTGTACCGCCAGGCAGTCACTTCAGCGGGCTCCGGTTGCATGGCCGCGCTCGATGCCGACCGCTACCTCGAGACCCTCGACGCACGCACCCGCGCTTAGCGGCCTCGACCCGCCATGACTGCCGCCCGGATCGAGTTCTGCTCCAGCATCGATCAGCTCGACCCGCGGGAGTGGAACGCGCTCAGCGGCGGGGTGCATCCCTTCGCACGCCACGAGTTTCTCGCGGCGCTCGAGCACGGCGGGTGCGTCGGCCCCGGCACCGGCTGGCAGCCGCATTACCTGGCACTGCGCGACAGTAAGGGGCTCGCCGGTGCGGCCGCCGCCTACCTCAAGACCCACTCGTATGGGGAATTCGTCTTCGACTTCGGCTGGGCACAGGCCTATGAGCGGCTCGGGCGGCGCTACTACCCGAAGCTCACGCTCGCCGTCCCCTTCACGCCCGCGACCGGCCCGCGCCTGCTGGTGCGCGCGGGACTCGACGCATCCGCGATCGCCGGCGAGCTCCTCGATGCGCTCGAGCGCGACACCGTGGCGCGCGGCGTATCGGGCGTGCATGCGCTGTTCCTCGATGAGCCCGCGCGCGCGGCCTGTGCCGCGCACGGCTGGCTGCTGCGGCGCGACTGCCAGTTCCACTGGAGCAACCGCGGCTACGCCAGCTTCGATGACTACCTCGAGTCCTTCACCGCCGAGAAGCGCAAGAAGGCGCGGCGCGAGCGCCGCCGCGTAGCCGAGAGCGGCGTGCGCTTCGAGACACGCTTCGGCGGCGAGCTCGATGCGCCGCTCCTCGAGCGCATCTACGCCCTGCACCGCGATACCTTCCTGCGTCACGGCCACGAGCCGTATCTCACACCGGAGTTCTTCGCCGAGATCGCGCAGCGGCTGCCCGAGTCGCTGATGGTGAAGCTCGCCGTGCACGGGCGCGCCGTGGTGGCAGTGGCGATTTTCTTCTGGAGCGCCGACGCACTGTACGGCCGCTACTGGGGCGCTGCGGCCGATTTCCACAGCCTGCACTTCGAGGCCTGCTATCACCAGGGGATCGAGTTCTGCATCGAGCGCGGCATCGCGCGTTTCGAGCCCGGGACGCAGGGCGAGCACAAGGTGAGCCGCGGCTTCGAGCCCCGGCTCACCTGGTCCGCGCACTTCATCGCCGACCGGCAGTTCCGCGCCGCCATCGCCCAATACCTGGAGCGCGAGGGCGCAGCGGTGGAGAGTTACGCGCTCGAGGTCCAGGAGCACGTTCCGTACCGCGGGCGGCGCGGCGTCCGGCAGCGCGCATGAAAACCGTCACCTGGATCTCGGCCCACGATGCACCCGAGTGGTTTCCGTCCCCCGAGCAGGCGCTCGAAGATCCGCCGGGGCTGCTCGCCGCAGGCGGAGATCTCTCGCCCGAGCGGCTGCTGGCCGCCTACCGGCGTGGCATCTTTCCGTGGTACTCCCCCGGTCAGCCGGTTCTGTGGTGGTCGCCCGACCCGCGCGCGGTGCTCTTTCCCGAGGAATTTCACTGCACCCGGAGCCTCGCCAAGACGCTGCGCAACGCCGGGTTCAGCACCTCGATCGACCGCGACTTCGTCGCCGTGATCGACGGTTGCGACGCGCCGCGCGCCTCGAGCCCCGGCACCTGGATCACCTCCGAGATGCGCGCCGCGTATCTGACGCTCCACCGCCTGAGCGTCGCGCACAGCATCGAGGCCTGGCGCGACGGAGCCCTCGCCGGCGGGCTCTACGGCGTGCGCCTCGGTGGCGTGTTCTTCGGGGAATCCATGTTCAGCGCAGTGCGCGATGCCTCCAAAGTGGCGCTCGCCCATCTGGTGGCGGTGTGCCTGCGCAACAGCATCGTCGTGATCGACTGCCAGCTCTACTCGCGCCACCTCGGCAGTCTCGGCGCCCGCACCATTCCGCGCGCCGCATTCCAGCGACTGCTGCGCGAGCAGGTGGCCCTGCCGTCGCCGCCGCTCACCTAGGCGCGCGTTGGGCAAATTGCCTTACCAGCGGCCTTTGTGCTCCAATTCGCGCCCCCGCAGCCGTTAAGGGCACCATGTCCAAAGAAGATGCGATCCAGATGGAAGGCGAGGTCGTCGAGACCCTGCCCAATACGACTTTCCGGGTGAAGCTGAAGAACGGCCACGTAGTGACTGCGCATATCTCGGGCAAGATGCGCAAAAACTACATCCGCATCCTGACCGGGGATGCGGTGACGGTGGAAATGACTCCTTACGATCTGACCAAGGGCCGCATCATCTATCGCGGCCGATAGGCCTACACCGTTACGGCCGGCACCTGCGCCGGCTCGCAGTGCAGGACGAGCTCCGACCCATCCCCGCTGACCGACACCCGCACGTGTCCGCCGCTCGCCAGGCGGCCGAACAGCAGCTCCTCGGCCAGCGGCCGCTTGATGTACTCCTGGATGGTGCGCGCCATGGGACGCGCACCCATCTTCGGGTCGTAACCCTTGCCAGCCACCCAGCGCCGCGCGGCATCGTCGAGTGAGATCGTCACGTTCTTCTGCTCGAGCTGCGCCTCGACCTCGAGGATCAGCTTGTCGACCACGCGCTCGATCGTGGCGGCATCGAGCGACGCGAACTGGATGACGGCGTCGAGCCGGTTGCGGAACTCGGGGCTGAAGATGCGGCGGATCGCCTCCATGCCGTCGCTGGTGTTGTCGGCATTGGTGAAGCCGATCGAGGGACGCGCCATCTCCTGCGCACCGGCGTTGGTCGTCATTACGATGATGACGTGACGGAAGTCGGCCTTTCTGCCGTTGTTGTCCGTGAGCGTGCCGTGGTCCATTACCTGCAGCAGCAGGTTGAACACGTCGGTGTGCGCCTTCTCGACCTCATCGAGCAGCAGCACGCAGTGCGGGTGCTTGGCGATCGCCTCGGTGAGGAGTCCCCCCTGGTCGAAGCCGACGTAGCCCGGCGGCGCGCCGATCAGGCGCGAGACCGTGTGGCGCTCCATGTACTCGGACATATCGAAACGCAGGAACTCGACGCCCATGGCGATAGCGAGCTGCCGCGTGACCTCGGTCTTACCGACGCCGGTGGGGCCGGAAAACAGGAAGCTGCCGACGGGCTTGCGCGCTTCGCCGAGACCCGAACGTGCCATCTTGATCGCAGCGCCGAGCGCTTCGATCGCCTTGTCCTGGCCGAAGATCACCAGCTTCAGATTGCGCTCGAGGTTCTTCAGGATCTCCTTGTCGGAGATCGAGACGCTCTTGGCCGGTATGCGCGCCATGC
>DASPOP010000111.1:0-13292 GCA_035625955.1 Steroidobacteraceae bacterium
AGCCCTTGACGATCGAGCCCGGTCCGATGACGACCCGCGGCTTGCCGTGCGTTTCCGAGTCGCCCCCGTGGTTCGAGTGGTCCTTCCGGACGATCACGCCGCCATCCACGTGTGCATTCGGGCCGATCTCGATGTTGCCCGTGACGGTATCCACATCTCCCCCCACATGAGCGGCGTTGACGCGAATGCTGCCGTTGACGTTGGCGAGGCCGCCGCTGACGTCGGCGCCCTGGGCGAGGGACAGCGAGCCGTTGACGGTATGGACCCGGCCCTTGACCTGGGCTCCCTCGTGCAGATGAACCGCGCCGTTGACCGTCGCCAGGTCGGCGGCGGCCGCGTGCGGCTCGAGAGTGAGACTGCCGTTGACGGTATGCGCGCGCCCCACCGTGGCGTTCTCGCCGATGTGGATCGAGCCGTTGACGCTGCTGAGATCCCCGCGGTGCTCGCCCGCGCCCACGGTGATCGAGCCCATGACCGTCGAGTTCTCATCCTCTCCGGGATGCGCATTGGCGACGAGGGTGTAAGCGAGCGCCGCCAAGGCGGCAGCCCAGACGCGTTGCCGAGTCATATGATCCCTTCCGTTTCGCGGCGACGGAGCACCGCTTGCTGTGTAGATGCGCGCCGGCGGCCAATGGTTTACACGCCCATCCGCGGCACCGCAAAATCTGTCGATGCCAGGGAACCGGACCACCCCGGGGCGGCGCGCGCCCCGCCGCATCCTCGTCATCGACATCGGTGGTACCCACATCAAATTCCGCCGCGGCGGGCGCGGCAGGATCTTCAAGTTCGCCTCCGGGCCCGGGCTCGGACCCGGGCGCATGACGGCTAAGGTCCTCAAGCTGGCCCGGGGTCTCGCTTACGACGGCGTCTCGATCGGCTACCCGGGGCTGGTGTTTCACGGGCGCATCGCTGCGGAGCCACACAATCTCGGCAAGGGCTGGATGGGCTTCGATTTCGCGGCAGCCTTCGGCAAGCCGGTGCGCATCGTGAACGATGCCGCCATGCAGGCGATCGGCAGCTATCGGGGTGGACGCATGCTGTTTCTCGGGCTCGGTACCGGACTCGGCGCGACGCTGATCATAGACGGCGTGGTCGAGCCCACGGAGATCGGCCACATGCCTTACCGCAAGGGGCGCACCTTCGAGGGCTTCGTCGGCGAGCGCGGCCGCCGCCGCCTCGGCACCCGCAAGTGGCGCCGGGCGGTCGCCGATGTGGTCGCGCACCTCGCCGGCGCGCTCGAGGCCGACTACGTCGTGCTCGGCGGCGGCAACGCGGCGCGTCTGAAGAAGCTGCCGCCGCACGCGCGACGGGGCGACAACCGTAACGCCTTCATCGGAGGCGTACGCATCTGGCAGCAGCGCGGCGCCGCGGCGGGCCGCAGATGAGCGCCGCTCCCGGTGGTCCGGGGCTCTCGCCCACCTGGTCGAGCAGCGACAAGGAAATGGTCGGCTGCGCGCTCGGGCCGGCGCGCCTGTGGTTCACGATCGGCGGCGGCATCGTCAACGAAGTCTACTATCCGCGGGTCGACATTCCGCAGATCCGCGATCTCGGCTTCATCGTCGGCGACGGCGCGGGATTCTGGGTCGAGGTCAAGCGCATGTGGAACCACGAGCTGCAGCTCGCCGATGCGGGCGCGCCGGCCGTGAAGATCGTCCACCATCACGCACGCTTCGAGCTCACGCTGCGCGTCACGCCCTGTGAGGACCGGGACGTGCTCCTCATCGAGGTGACACTCACCGGCGACCCTGCGCTCAGGCCCTACGCGCTGCTCGCGCCGCACCTCGGCGGCACCGGCCTCGGCAACCACGCCGCCGTGGTGAGCTACCGCGGGCGCAGAGTACTGTGGGCCGAGCAGGGCCCGTTCGGTCTGGCGCTCGCCGCCGCCACGCCCGCTCAGACGGACGCCTTCTCACGCGGCGGCGCAGGCTACGCGGGCGAGAACGACGGCTGGCAGGATTTCTTCCGTCATGGAGCGATGACGTGGGAATTCGACGAGGCGGGCCCGGGCAACGTGGCGCTGATGGGTGAGCTGCCGCGCCAGGCGGTGCTCGCGCTCGGCTTCGGCAGCAGCGCTGATTCGGCGGCCACGCTCGCGCTCACCGCACTCGCCGAGCCCTTCGACGCGAGCTGGACGCGCCAGGAGACGGCCTGGACGCGCTGGCACGCCACCGCTACGCCGTTCGACGAGCTGCCCGCCGATCTGCCGGTCGAGATTCTCCAGCAATTCCGCACTTCCACCATGGTGCTGCGCACCCACCGCGACAAGACCTATCCCGGCGCCATGGTGGCCTCGCTCAGCGTACCGTGGGGCAACACGCACGAGGAGCGTGAGGGTTACCACCTGGTGTGGCCGCGCGACCTGGTCGAATGCGCGGGCGCGCTGCTTGCGGTCGGCGCCGTCACCGAGGCGCACCACACGCTGCGCTACCTCATCGCGACGCAGAATGCCGACGGACACTGGAATCAGAACCAGTGGCTCGGCGGCAAGGGCTACTGGTCCGGGATCCAGCTCGACGAGGCCGCGTTTCCGGTACTGCTCGTGGCGGCGCTCAGTGAGCGCGCGGCGCTCGGGGGCATCGAGGTCGCCGACATGGTGCGGCGTGCGCTGTCGTTCGTGGTGCGCACCGGGCCGGTGAGCGACCAGGATCGATGGGAGGAGGACGCCGGACTCAACGCCTTCACGCTCGCCGTCTGCATCGCTGCTCTGGTGGCGGGAGCCCCGCACCTGCCCGCGGAGGCGCGCGAGCTCGCGCTGGTCTTCGCCGATTACTGGAACGCGCACCTCGAGGAGTGGACCGCGGCGGCCGATACGCCGCTCGCACAGCGCCACGGAATCCCCGGCTACTACGTGCGCGTCGCGCCGCCCCAGGCACTCACCGACCGCTGCTGCCCGCCGAACCTGGTGCTGGCGATCAAGAACCGGGC
The DNA here is from genome assembly GCA_035625955.1 of Steroidobacteraceae bacterium. GTDB lineage: Bacteria > Pseudomonadota > Gammaproteobacteria > Steroidobacterales > Steroidobacteraceae > 13-2-20CM-66-19. The sequence continues at coordinate 2,926 of DASPOP010000111.1, forward strand.
CAAAGACCCGGGGCTTCTGGTGTCCGAGCAGATCGGCGTCGATTTCCTGCAGCTGGTGCGTTTCGGGCTGCGCCGCGCTGACGACCCGCTGATCCTCGCCACCGTGCGCCTGGTGGATGCGCTCCTCAAGGTCGACACGCCCTCGGGCCCCTCCTGGCACCGCTACAGCGGCGACGGGTACGGCGAGCACGAGGACGGCAGCGCCTACGACGGCACCGGGCTCGGCCGCGCCTGGCCGCTGCTCACCGGCGAGCGCGGTCACTACGAGATCGCCGCGGGACGCGATCCGCTGCCGCTCATCACCGCCATGGTGCGCATGGCTTCCTCGGGCGGCATGATGCCCGAGCAGGTGTGGGATGCCGCGCCGGTTCCCGCCCGCGGGCTCTTTCCCGGGCGCCCCACGGGCGGGGCGATGCCGCTCGCCTGGACTCATGCGGAGTACATCAAGCTGATCATCTCCCGCACGCTCAAGCGCCCGTTCGACCGGCCGGAGCTCGTGTGGCAGCGCTACGGCGGCGAGCGGCCGGCGCTCAAGCGCGTGATGTGGTGCGAGCACGCCCCGGCGAGCGAGCTGCCGCAAGGCTGTGCCCTCACGCTCGCGCTGCGCGAGCCGGGCACGTTCCGCTGCGGACGCGACGGCTGGCAGGACGCGCGCGAGCAGCAGACGACCCCGCACGTGCTCGGCCTGCACCTGCTCGAGATCGATACCGCGCGCCTTGCCGCCGGGCAGTGGGTCGATGTGACCTTCCGCCACGCCGCCAGCGATGCCTGGGTGGGCCGGGACTTCCGCATCCGTGTCACTGCGCGCACCGCGCCGTCCGGGTAGCACACGATGCCCTTCACCCTGGCTCACCCGGCCGCGATTCTGCCGCTGCGACAGGTCAGGTTCCTGCGCACCGCGCCGCTCGTGATCGGCGCCGTGACCCCGGACGTGCCGTACTACCTGCCGCTTGGCCCGGGCGGCCATCCGTTGCGGGTGAGGCTCGACACGCACTCCCTCATCGGCTCGTGCACGGTCGACCTGGCGCTCGGGCTCGTCCTGCTGATGGCCGCCGTGCTGTTGCGCGAGCCGCTCACGGCGCTGCTGCCGGCACGCGCCCGCTGGCTGTGCCTCGAGGCGCTCGCGCCCTTCAGGCGGCGCGCCGCCCCGTGGCTGCTCGCGCCGCTCGCCATCCTGATCGGCGTGTGGTCGCACCTGCTGTGGGATTCGTTCACGCACACCGACGGCTGGGCGGTGCGGCACCTTCCCGCCCTCAGCGACACAGTCACGATCGGCTGGTACACGGGCGAGATATTCCACATCCTGCAGTACCTGAGCTCCGCCCTGGGGCTCATCATCCTGATGTGGTGGTACCGGCGGCTGCCCGTTCCGCCGGGCGCCCTGGCCGGGCAAGACAGCCGCCGCGCACGCGCGGGGCCGGCGCTGCTCCTGATCGCGGGCGCGGCGCTGCTGATCGGCGGCGTGGAGGCGCTGCGCTACTACTCCCATTCAGAGGGTGCGATCTACCAGACGCTCGATGTGCTTCTCACCCGCGGCCTCGCCTGGTTCGTGATGCTGCACCTGTTCGCCGGCGCGGTCGTCACGCTCGAGCACCGCGCGGGCGCGGCGCGGTCCTCCTGAAGATGCTCGCAGCGGACATTGCGCTGCGCTGTCCTGCTGCGCGCCTGCCATGACGGCGGACCCGGACGCGCTGCAAGCGACCACCACCGGCTGGCCGTGGCGGACCGGAAACGACTTCCGGCTGCTGGACGGCGCGGCGGTGTTCTTCGAGCGGATGCTCGCCGCCATCGACGCGGCGCAGATGCACGTCCTGCTGGAGATGTACCTGGTGAGCTCCGGGCGCGTGGCCGGGCAGTTCATCGAGGCACTCACCCGTGCGCGCGCCCGGGGCGTGCGCTGCTGCGTGGTCTTCGATGGCTTCGGCGCGCTCGGGCTCTCGGGCGGCGACCGCTGGTGGCTCGAGGAGGCGGGCGTCGAGCTGCGCATCTTCAACCCACTGCGCTGGCGCGACCGGCTGCGCAACTTCCGGCGCGATCACCGCAAGCTCCTCGTGACCGACGGCCAGGTGGCGTTCGTCGGCGGGGCGGGGCTCACCGACGAGTTCGCCGGTCCCGATGCGTGGCGCGAGCTGATGATCGAGATCCGCGGTCCAGTGGTGGCCGACTGGCAGCGCGCCTTCGCCCGCACCTGGCGCCGCCTCGGGCCGGAGCTCGCGCTGCCCGACCCGTTGACGGAGCCGCTCGCCGGCGGCGCCCGCGGCCGCCTCGCGCTGAGCGAGGCGCGCCAGCACTCGGTGCTTGCCAACGGCACCGTGCGCCGCATCGACGCGGCGCGCACCCGCGCCTGGCTCATGAGCGCCTACTTCGTTCCGTCGCGGCGCTTTCGCACGGCACTGCGCCGCGCGGCGCGCCGCGGCGTGGACGTGCGGCTGCTGATGCCGAGCGCACGCACCGACCACCCCTGGGTGCGTCAGGCGGCGCGGCGCTTCTACGGCAAGATGCTGCGCAGCGGCGTGCGCATCTTCGAGTACCAGCCGCGCGTGCTGCACGCCAAGATGATCGTGTGTGACGACTGGGTGTCGATCGGCTCGAGCAACCTCGACCGCTGGAGCTTCAAGTGGAACCTGGAGGCGAACCAGGAGGTGGCCGACACCCGCGTGGCGGATGCCGCGGCGGCGCTGTTCAGCGCCGACCTCGCCGTCTCGAGCGCGCTCAGCCGCCGCCACTGGCCGCAGCGCGCCTGGCTCGACCGCCTGCGCGAGCGCATCGCGGGCGCGCTCGATCGCTGGCTCGAGGGGTGGCGGCGTCCGCCGTGAGACGCCCACGTGCGCCTCACGGCGCCGCGGAGAAGACTTCCGTGGTGCGCACGAAGGCCAGCAGGAACGGCGCCAGTGTCGTGAGCTGCGTCGGGTAGGCGCGTACCGCGGCGAGCTTCAAGTCCTCCTCCGCGGGCGTGAGCTCGAAGGGCGCGAGCGGCACGCCGGCGGAGAGCGGCGCGCGCGTCAGCGGCAGCCCCGGCGACAGCTGCCGCGGGCTCGGCCAGCCTTCGCCGCCGTGCACGATCCAGCAGCGCACCGAGGACAGCTCGCCGCGCGCCGCCATGGTGCGCAGCGCGAGCAGAGCCGCCCCGCGGTGATCGGGATGCGAGTCGCGCGGGCTGGGCGCGAGCACCAGCGTCGGATGGATGCGCTCGAGCACGGCGGCGAAGTCGCGCTCGAGGCTCGCGCCGGTGTAGGCGTGGCCGGGAAAGAGCGCATCCGGGTAGGGCACCGCGGCGGACGCGGTGGAGCGCGAGGTGTAGGGCGCGTCGTGGTGAGCGCTGAGGAGCTCGAGCACGCCGCGGTCCGGATAACCGAGGAACAGTTGCCGCTCGTCCGGCACTCCGAGGAGCGAGGCCGCGGCGCGTGCCTCGTGCATGCGGCGCTCGGCCAGGGCGCGCTGCCTGGAAGCACTCCCGGTCAGGCTCTTCTCGATGAGCAGCAGGTCGAGAAACGAAGCATCGCCGCTCGTGATCCACACGATGCTCGCGCGGCCGCCGGCGCGCACCACGCGCTGGATGACTCCCGCACAACACAAGGTCTCATCGTCCGGATGCGGCGCGACGACGAGGAGCGAGGTCGCGCCGTCGAGCCGCGGAAGCTCGGCCGCAGCGGCGGCCGGCGGGGCCGCAGCCGTATCTGCCGGCGGGACTGCCCCGGCCGCCGCGGCCCACGCCGCCGTGATTACCGCGGGGAGCAGCCGCGCAACGCTTCTGCCATGAGGACGCAACACGACTGCCGTAGCGTAGCGCAGTCAGGATCGTAGTCGTGTACGGGTGATCCGACGTGAGCGTCGCCGGCACGCCGGCCGGGAGGATCGGCAGGGCCGATGGCGTGACCAGAGGGCCCGGGGCGGTGCGAAGGAGCGCCCGCTCCGGGAGCCGCGGATGACGCGCCCATCCGGAATTGCCAAACTAGTGGCCCTCGCGGCAGGTGCCGCGTTCCTCAGGGCACAACACTCATGCCGCAGAGCCCGAAGCTCTCGTACCACGATCCGAAATTCATCGACTCGGACGAGGGGCGCCCGATACGGATCGTGTCCGAGTACCTGGCGCCGCTGCGCACCTTCAGCGAGTGCGCCGTCACGGCCACGGTGGTGTTCTTCGGCTCGGCGCGCGCCCGCAGCGGCGGCGTGCTCGGCCGCTACGTCGACGAGGCGACCGAGCTTGCCCGCCTCGTGACCGAGTGGGGCCAGGGTCTTCCGGGCGGCGAGCGCCTGATCGTCTGCTCGGGTGGCGGCCCCGGGATCATGGAGGCCGCCAATCGCGGCGCCGCGCTCGCCGGCGGGCGCAGCGTCGGACTCAACATCGGTCTGCCGCAGGAGCAGCGTCCCAATCCGTTCATCACGCCGGAGCTGTCCTTCGAGTTCCACTACTTCTTCATGCGCAAGCTCTGGTTCGCCCACCTGGCGCACGCGCTGGTGACCTTCCCCGGCGGCTTCGGCACGCTCGATGAGCTGTTCGAGATCCTGACGCTGGCGCAGACGCGCAAGCTCGACCGCTCGATTCCGGTGCTGCTGTACGGCTCGGCCTACTGGAAGGAAGTGCTCAACTTCGAGGCTCTGGTGCGCCACGGCACCATCGCGGCCGAGGATCTCGAGCTGTTCTGCTTCGTCGACGAGCCGCAGGCGGCGCTCGCGTTGCTCAAGCAGCGCATCACACTCGCGCCCGAGCCGCCGCGCGTGCCGTGCTTCGCCAAGTCGCGCACTTCATCTTCGTCGTAGTTGATTTGGCGGCTGTTAAGCCACCGGCATCGTCGGATCGACCTCGACCGCCCAGGCGAGCATTCCACCCTCGAGGTTGACGGGCGAGGCGATACCGGCCGCGAGCGCCATGGTGCAGGCCCGCAGGCTGCGGCCGCCGCTGCGGCAGATGAACACCGGCTCGCCGGCGCGCGGGATCTCGGCGATGCGCCGCGGCAGCTCGCTCATCGGAATGTTGACCGCGTCCGGCAGATGGCCGGTGTCGTACTCCCAGCGCTCGCGCACGTCGATGAGCGGCGGTGCCCTGGCCGGCGCGGCGGATGCGAGCAGGGCTCGGAGCGCCTGCGGCGTGAGGCGGCGTATGCCATCCTGCGGCGCCCGGGCGCTCTGCGCTTCCTGGTCGCGCGGCTCGGTGATCGTCGGCGCCTCGCCGCAGACAGCGCAGTCGCGCCGCCGCTCGACGCGGAACTCCTGGAAGCGCAGCTCGAGCGCATCGTAGGTGAGCAGCCTGCCGACGAGCGGCGTGCCGACGCCGGTGATGAGCTTGATGGCCTCGGTGGCCTCGAGCGTCCCGAGCACCCCCGGCAGCACGCCGAGCACGCCCGCCTCGGCGCAGTTGGCGACCACTCCGTCGGAGGCCTGCGGGAAAAGACAGCGGTAGCACGGCCCGCGTCCGGGCACATACGTCATGAGCTGCCCCTCGAAGCGGTGGATTGCCGCCGATATCAGCGGCCGCTCGAGCAGCACGCACGCATCGTTCACGAGGTAGCGGGTCGAGAGCCGGTCGCTGCCGTCGACGATGAGGTCGTAGTCGGCGAGCAGCGCGCGCACGTTGGCCGCCTTGAGCTCGAGCGCGTGCGCGATCACGCGGATCTCGGGGTTGAGAGCTGCGAGGCGCGCGCGGCCGGCCTCGGCCTTGAGCTGCTCGAGTCCGGCGCTGTCGAACAGCACCTGGCGCTGCAGGTTCGAGACATCGACCCGGTCGAAATCGACGAGGCCGAGCGTGCCGCAGCCGGCGGCCGCCAGATACAGCGCGGCGGGCGAGCCGAGCCCGCCGGCGCCCACGATCAGGACCCGGGCCGCCTTGAGCTTTTCCTGGCCCGCGGCACCGATCTCCTGGAGGGACAGGTGGCGCTGGTAGCGGGCGCGTTCGGCCGCCGTGAGCGTCATCGTACTCATCCTCCCGACAGCGCGCAGATCACGTGCACGGTATCGCCGCCGCGCACCGGCGCCGCGAGATCGCGCGCTGCCTCGGTGTTGATGAACAGCCGCATGTGCGGGCGGATGCGGTCCTGCTCGTCGATCATGCGGAAGCGGATGCCGGGAAAGCGCTGCTCGAGATCGCTGAGCACCTGCGCGAGCGTCGTGCCGTGCGCCTCGACCCGGGATGCACCCGCGGTGTAGGAGTGCAGGGGACTCGCGATGCGGACCGTGCAGCTCATCGGCGCGCTTCAGGCCGCGTGGCTGACGGAATAGATCTCCGGCAGGTGGCGGGCGATGCAGCGCCAGCTGTCGCCGGCGTTGGTACTCGCCCAGACATCGCCGCCGGTGGTGCCGAAGTACAGCCCGGTGCGCGCCTCGCGGTCGGCACACATGGCCTGGCGCAGCACCGTGAACCACGCGCGTGCGCGCGGCAGCCCGCGATCGAGCCGCTGCCAGCTGCGCCCGGCGTCGCAGGTGCGATACACGGCCGGTCTGCCGTCGATCGAGGTGCGCGGCCAGACTGTCTGGCCGTCCATGGGCAGCACCCAGGCGGTGTCGGCATCGGCGTGATGCAGCACGATCGGAAAGCCGATGTCGCCGATCTTCTTCGGCATGGCGGCACCGATGCGCTCCCAGCGCCGGCCCGGACGGTCGAGCCGGTAGATGCCGCAGTGATTCTGCTGATACAGGCGATCGGGGTTCGCGGGATGCTGCGCGATGCAATGCGGGTCGTGGCCGAAGGGCGCGTTCGGGTCGGGCAGAAAGTCGGCCGCGACGCCTTCGTTGAGCGGCGCCCAGTCCGCCCCGCCGTCGGTCGACTCGAACACGCCGCCGACCGAGATCCCGATATAAAGATGCTTCGGGTCGCGCGGGTCCACCAGGATCGAATGCACCAGCTCGCCGTCGGGCGTGCCGTTCAACACCCACTTCGCCCGCAGCGGATGGTCGTTGAAGCCGGCGATCGGCTCCCAGCGCTCGCCGCCGTCTGCGGAGCGGAACAGTCCCGCAGGCGAGCTGCCCGCATACCAGACGCCGGGCTCGGTGGCGTGGCCGGCTGTCAGCCAGAAGACCCGCTCGACCGCGCGCGCCGCCTCGCCGTCGGCGGCCTTGCGGAACGCCGGCGGCTGCGCGGCCTCGTGCCAGGTGCGCCCCCGGTCGCCCGAGCGGAACACCGTCGGCCCCAGGTGCCCGGTCTTGGCCGCCATCAGCAGCGTGCGCGGTGCGCGCGGATCCTGTACGACGTGATGGATGATGTGCCCGAGGAACTGCGGGCCGGCGAGCTTCCAGGTCCGCCGCCGCGCATCGGTGCGCAAGGCGAACAACCCCTTACGAGTTCCCACCCACACTGTGCTCATGCGATGGCTGCTGCGCTCGCTGCGCGCGCGTTCGTTCAGGCGGCCGCGGGCTGACAGAAGAACAGGTGCGCCGGCAGCACGTTGAGCGGCTCGAACTTGCGCCCGACGTAACCGAAGATGCGCTTCAGGTCCTCGAGCACGCGCGTCGAGAACTGATAAACCAGGAACGCGCCGCCCGGCGCCAGCGCCGCGCGCGTCTGACGCAGGATGCGCTCGCGCAACGGTGCGGGGATGGTGCTGAAGGGGATGCCGGAGATGATGTAGTCGGCCTGATGCCGGCCGTAGCGGCCGAGGATCTCCTCGACCCCCTCCGCTGATCCCTCGACCACGCGCAGCCGCGGATCGGTCAACGCGCCGCACAGATAGCTGACGAAGTCCGGGTTCATCTCGATCGCGATCAACAGCGCGTCGGGGCGCATGCGGCGCAGCACCTCGGCGGTGATGACGCCGACCCCCGGCCCGTACTCGACGATCACGCGCGCGCGGCTCCAGTCGACGGGGTTCAGCAGCTCGCGGATCAGGAAGCGCGAGCTCGGCACGATCGAGCCGAGCATGAGCGGGTGGCGGAAGAAGTTGCGGGCAAAGAGCAGGACGCGCCCGCCTCTGGTCGCCGCTCCCATGTCTGGGCCGTGGTTCACGTCGTTCACGTCACACCCCTGCTCCGGTGCCGGACGAGTACTGTACCGCAAGTGCCGGCCGGGGTTCGCAAGCGGATTCCTGCGGGGCCCGCGCGGCTCAGCCACCGGCGCGTTTCGCCTCGTAACCGAGCTTCACGAGCTCTGCGACCAGCCGGTCGCGGTGCTCGCCCTGGATCTCGATCGCGCCGTCCTTGACCGCGCCGCCGGCGCCGCACAGGCGCTTGAGGCGGGCGGCGAGCTCCTCGAGCGCGGCCTGCCCGAGCGGCAGCCCGCGGATCACCGAGACGCCCTTGCCGCCGCGCCCGGCCACCTCGCGCGAGATGCGCACGCGTGGCGAGCCCGTGGCCGCGGTCACCGGCCGCGGCGCGGATCTCTGCCCCGCGGTGCGCAGCACGACACCCCGGAATGTGGCTCTCGGCTTCATGCGTAGTGTTACCGGTGTGAGGCGATTACAATCCTGCCGAAGCGATGCCCGCAACTGCAACCTGAGCCGACTTAGGTCCCCATGACCCCACGCTCGCGCCTGCACGTTCCTCACCCGCCGGCACGTCCCGGCCAGGAACCCGACTTCAGCTACCTCAGGATCTCGCCCGCCGGTGCGGCGAACCGCCCGGATGTCACCGCCGCCGCGCGCGACATCGAGAGTCTGTCGCTCGAGATGGTGCGCGTGCTCGGCGAGGATCATCGCGCGGTCGGACCCTGGAACCCGCACCTCGAGCCCGAGGAGCTGCAGGTGGGCCTGCGCCACATGCTGCTGACGCGCCTGTTCGACGACCGGATGCAGAAGATCCAGCGCCAGGGGCGCATCTCCTTCTATATCAAGTCCACGGGCGAGGAGGCGGTGGCGGTCGCCGCCGGCATGGCGCTGCAGCCGACGGACATGTTGTTTCCGTCCTACCGGCAGCAGGGCCTGCAGGTCGTGCGCGGCCGCAATCTGGTCGATCTCATGTGTCAGTGCCTTTCCAACACGCACGACATGTGCAAGGGCCGCCAGATGCCCATTATGTATCATTGGGGCAGCGGCAATATCTTCACCATTTCCGGCAATCTCGCCACCCAGTTCCCGCAGGCGGTCGGTTGGGCGATGGCGGCGGCCATCAAAGGCGAGGACCGCATCGCGGCCAGCTGGCTCGGCGAAGGCTCGAGCGCCGAGGCCGATTTCCACTACGCCATGACTTTCGCCTCGGTGTACCAGGCGCCGGTGATTCTCAACCTGGTCAACAATCAGTGGGCCATCTCCACCTTCCAGGGCTTCGCCGGCGGCGAGCACCAGACCTTCGCGCAGCGCGGCCCGGGCTACGGCATCCCCGGCATCCGCGTCGACGGCAACGATTTTCTGGCCGTGTACGCGGTCACGCAGTGGGCCGCGCAGCGCGCCCGCCAGAGCGGCGGCCCGACGCTCATAGAGCTCGTGACCTACCGGGCCGGCGCGCATTCCACCAGCGACGATCCCTCGCGCTACCGTCCCAAGGAGGAATGGCGCGCCTGGCCGCTCGGCGATCCGATCACGCGCGTGAAGCAGCACCTGATCGCGCTCGGCGAGTGGTCCGAGGAGCGGCACGCCCGGCTCGAGAAGGAGCTCGAGGCCCACGTCAACGCCGCCTGGAAGGAAGCCGAGAGCTACGGAACGCTCACCGGCGGACCGTCGCTCGATCCGCTCACGATGTTCGAGGACGTCTTCAGGGAGATGCCGCCGCACCTCCAGGCGCAGCAGCGGGAGCTGCGCGCGCTGCGCGAGACGCAGGGCGAGACACGCGGCACGGCGCCGGCCCCGTCCGCCGCCGGCAAGAGGTGAGCCGATGGCCCGCATGAACATGGTCCAGGCGCTCAACTCCGCCATGGACGTGATGCTCGAGCGCGATCCGCGCGTCGTCATCCTCGGCGAGGACGTCGGTTATTTCGGCGGCGTGTTCCGCGCCACCGAAGGGCTGCAACGCAAGCACGGCGAGCATCGGGTGCTCGATACGCCGATCGCCGAGGGCGGTATCATCGCCACCGCGATCGGCATGGGAGTGAACGGCCTGAAGCCCGTCGCCGAGATTCAGTTCGCCGATTACATCTATCCCGGCTACGACCAGGTGGTGAGCGAGCTCGCACGGCTGCGTTACCGCTCGGCCGGCGATTTCTCCGCCCCGGTGACCATCCGTACGCCCTGTGGCGGCGGGATCCGCGGCGGCCAGACCCATTCGCAGAGCCCCGAGGCGATCTTCACTCACGTATGCGGCATCAAGGTGGTGATGCCGTCGAACCCCTACGACGCGAAGGGACTCCTGATCAGCTCGATCGAGGGCGAGGACCCGGTGGTGTTCTTCGAGCCGAAGCGCCTCTACAACGGGCCCTTCGACGGCGACCCGCACAAGCCCGCGGTTCCCTGGAGCGCTCATCCGCGCGGCGAGGTGCCGGAGGGCCACTACACCGTGCCGCTCGGGCG
>DASPOP010000112.1:0-12723 GCA_035625955.1 Steroidobacteraceae bacterium
CCTCATCACTACCCGCGTGGGCGCGCTGCCGCGCGCGCCTCCCGCCGAACTCGAATCCGCTGCCCCAGTCCGGTGGCGGCCGGAATTGCTGTCCGGATTTCCAATCGCTCCCGAGCTGATCGTAGGCGGCGCGCTTCTCCGGATCCTTCAGGACCTCGTACGCCTCCTGCACTTCCTTGAAGCGCTCCTCGGCGTTCGCCTCCTTGCTGACGTCCGGATGGTACTTGCGCGCCAGCCGCCGGTACGCCGTCTTCAACTCGTCGGCGGTCGCGGTCCGCTGCACGCCCAGAATCTGGTAGTAATCCCGGTATTCCATGAGCGCCTTTATGGAGCCCGACGGCGCAGCTCGCAACGCCAGATTTTATCGATGCTTGCGCCGTCCATGCGCCGGCAAAAGCCGCGCCTTTTGCCGGCGAGCGAGACAACGGGAAAGGACGGCCTGCTGCGAGCGCCAAAGGCGCTCGCAGCCAATTGACGACAAAAAAAAGCGCCGCGAGCGGGGGAAGTCGCTTCGCGGCGCGCAGGAGCGAACACGGGGAAGTTGTTCGCAACGTCCCGATAGGAGCAAACCCTGTGCCAAAGAATGAAATCTATTAAAAACAGATACTTACTGCACGGAGCCACCCGGAAAGCGGGTGACGGGAATTGTCAGTTTGGACCGAAGAGCAGCAGAGTTCGTCAGTGCGGGAGCACCGGCACGCAGGGCTGCGACTGAGCCCTGAGAGCCTCGCAGATCGAGCGTGCCTGCGCCTCGCTCCCGGTGCGAGCCTGGAGGCGGTACAGCTGACTCAGTGTGGTGCCGCCCCGAACCACCTGCGGCGAGAGACCCGAGAGCTGCGGTCCGAAGCGCAGCTTCAGCCGCTGCCATTCACGGTTGGCGCTGCCCGAGTTGCCGAAGGCCCCGAGCTGGATGGCATAGCCCCTGCCGCTCGCGGCGCCGGAAGCGGGTCCGGCAGCTGCAGAGCTCGCCGCCGCCGGAAGCGCCGGTGCGGCGCCGGCGGCCGGTCCCGCCAATGCGCCCGGCGGAACGGTGGGCGAAGCGCTCGCGAGGCGTAGCAGCTTCACCCCGGCCGGACGCGAGGCAGTCTGGCCCGGCATCTGCGGCTCCATGCGCGGGATCGACCCGAGCGCGAAGCTCTCGACGCGGATCCGCGCTTCCTGCGACCAGCGGCCGTCAGGATGCGCCGTAAGAAATGCCCGGTAGGCATCGGCGGTACCGAGCTTGCCGGCCTCCTGCCAGTCACGATCCTCGGCGAACTCGCCTACCCGCTCGCGCGCCTTCCCCGAGAGCTCGCTGTCCGGGTGCTGCTCGAGGAAATGCTTGTAAGCCTCGCTGGTTCCGGCCGCCTCGGCGGCGCGCCAGTCCTGCTGCTCCGCGCTGCATCCTGCAACTGTGAGCAGTGCCGCGGCCAGCGCGGCGCTGCATGCTCGGAATGTGATGATGGTCGGCATTCTCATCCCCTGGCGGCTCGTATTATGACCCCGCAGCTTCCCGGGAGCACTGTAAGTGGGTGAGGACACGCAGCGTCGCAGAATGCTCGACCAGCTCGGCGATGCGCCGACCTTCGTCGCGCCCGGGAGCCGTGTTGCCGGCGACCTCGAGACTCTGGGCCCCCTGGTAGTTTGCGGCGCCGTGCGGGGCGACGGGCGCATCGGCGGCGCCCTCAGCATGGCGGCCAATTCCGAGTGGCACGGCGAAGTGCATGCGCGCGCCGCGGTGATCGCCGGGCGCGTGACCGGGAGGCTCGTCATCGACGAGACGCTCGAGGTCGGCGCTACGGCGGTGATCCAGGCCGACATCATCGCCCGCACGGTCGCGATCGCGCGCGGCGCGGTCATCGAGGGAGCCGTGACCGTGACCAGCGGCCAGCCGGTGCTGCGCTTCGACGAGAAACGCAGCGCTTGAGAATTAAGCCACGGCTGAAAAAGCCGCAGGCGTTTTCGGCCGATCAACCAACGCCAACACGAACCGCTCCGCCCAGGTGAGGCCTGCGAGCGACTCGATGAAGCCGCAGTGCCCGCCATAACGCGTGACCGTGACCCGCAGGGCGGCCGGGCGCGCCAGCCGCGCGAGTCCCCCCACCGGAATCATCGGGTCGTCGAGCGAGGTGAGGATGTGCGCGGGCACCGCGAGTGAGGCGAGCCGCTCGCCGGTAATCGAGTAGCCGTTGAGATATTCCTCGAGCGTCGCGAACTCGGAGTGGCGCCGTACCAGCTCCGCCGTCATCTCCCGCAGACCGCCGCTCACCTGCGCGAAATCGTAGCTGTCGGGCCACGCCGCCTGTTTCTTGCGCAGCGAGCGCCGCCACTTGCGCACGAAGAATCCCTGGTAGCCCGGCATGGCCGTCTCGAGCGCAACCAGCGTCTCGGTCGGCTCGAGCACCGGCGATATGGCGATGACCCCGGCGAGATCGAGCGCCGACTCGCGCACCGCGGCCGCCACGCGCAGCAGGAAGTTGCCGCCGAGCGAAAAGCCGACCCCGGTGAGCGGGCGGCCCGGGAAACGCGCCTGCAGCGCCTGCACCGCGCCGATCACTTCCGGCAGGCGGCAGGAATGGAACAGCTCGCGGTTCAGGTGGTGGGTCTCGCCGTGGTCGCGCAGGTTGAGGCGCACCACCTCGAAGCCGCGCTCGAACAGCAGCTGCGCGAGCGAGAGCACGTAGATCGACTCGTGGCTCCCCTCCCAGCCGTGCAGCACCAGGATGGGTCTGCCGCTGCTCTGTGGCGGGCTCGAGATGAAGCACTGCAGCCGCACGCCCGCGCCGCACTCGAGCAACAGCTCGCGCTGCGCGCCGACGAGCGGCGCCGCCTGGCGCTCGATGCGGCCGCGCCGCACGAAGGTGGTCGCCAGAATCGACTGCACGTGGGCATTGCGCAGCCAGAGCGGCGGCCGGAAGTCCTCGGTCACGGGAAAGGGGCATGCCGGCGTCGACACGTCTCTTCCCGCCGCGGCGCTCAGGCCGCAGCGCGCGCCGCACCCGGCGCGCTGCGCAGCGTCCCGTAGAGCTCGGTCAGCCGTCCTGCCATGGCGGAGGAAGACCAGCTGCGCGCGTAGGCGCGTCCGCGCTGCAAGAGCTCCTGGTGAAGCTCGCGATCCCCGAGCACGCGCACCACGGCGGCGGCGAACGCGTCCCGCTCCTCCGGAACCACCAGCGCGCCGCTCCCCGGCACGAGGATCGAGCGTGTGCCGAGCTCGGCGGTCGAGACGACGGGCGCGCCCTGAGCCATGGCCTCGAGCAGCACCAGTCCCTGCGTCTCGGTGCGCGAGGCGAACACGAATACGTCGGCCGCCGCATAGCAGTCGAGCAGCACCGTGTCGCGGTCGAGATAGCCGGCGAAGTGCACGTGAGGGGTGAGGCCGAGGCTCGACACCTGCTGCTGCAGCGCTGCGCGCGCCGGGCCCTCGCCGGCGATCACCAGCACCGCCTGCGGCACGCGCCTGCGCACTTCGGCGAACATCTGCACCAGAAACCCGATGTTCTTCTCGTGCGCCACGCGCCCGATGTAGGTTACGAGCCGCGCATCCTCCCGGAGCCCGGCGCGCGCGCGGAAGGCGCGCGCATCTCCGGCGCGGAAGCGGTCGCCCGGAAGTCCGGTGGGCAGCACGTGGATCGGCGTCGTGACCCCATAGTCGAGCAGCACCGCGCGCATCGGTTCGGACGGCGCGATCAGCCCGCGCACGTCGTCGCACTGCGAGCGGGTGAAGCTGCGCGCGAGCCAGCGACCGACCCGGCGCGGCAGCACCGGCAGATAGTGATGCAGGTACTCCTCGAAGAAGGTGTGGTAGGTCGCGACACAGGGAATGCCGGCGCGGCGTGCGAATCGCACGCCGGCGTAGTGGGCGATGAAGGGTGTATGGATGTGCACCAGATCGAAGGCGGACGGCGCGAGCGCATCGAGGGCGCGCGTCAGCGCGCCCCAGCGCATGCGGCGGTCCTCAGGGTCGCGCGGCACGCCCGCCGAGGGCACGCGCAGCACCCCGGGCTCCTCCGCCGCCGGCGCGGCCTCGTAACGCGGCGCGACGAGGTGCGTCTCCACGCCGTGGGCCGCGAGGTCCTGGCGGAAAGTGCGGATGGAGGTGGAGACGCCGTTGACGCGTGGAAAGTAGACGTCCGAGATGAAAAGGACGCGCAAAGCCTAAGGGTTCGCGCGCCGCAGGCGCGCCGCCGTACGAGGGGTCACCCTGGGGATTCTAAGCCAGGGACGTGCCGAGTTCCGCGAGCGCCGCGCCGATCGCCGCCCCCGCGAGCACGTCGGAGGGGTAGTGCAGGCCGAGCACCACCCGCGAGCCGGCGATCAGGGCGGCGAGCGGCACCAGCACCCAGCCGAGCTCGGGGAAGTGCGCGGTAGCCTGCCAGGTGAAGGACACGGCGTGCAGCGTGTGGCCCGAGGGGAAGCTGTAACGGTCGAGCGGCGCGCCCTTCAGGTCGATCGCGGAGTGGGTGATGAACGGGCGCTCGCGCACGAAGACGCGCTTGAGCAGCGTGTAGAGCGTGAGCCCCAGCACGCCGGTGAGCGCCATCACGATCGCGGGGCGAAGCGCGGCCGCTCCGTACAGGATCGGCAGCAGCACGATGAGCAGGTACCAGACGATCCCGTCGCCGAGGCGGCTCGCGATCCTGAAAACGTGGCGCGGAATGGCGAACGCAGCCCCGCGATTCAGCGCACGGCAAAGGCCGTATTCCGCCGCATCGATCCGGGCCATGAAGGCGTTGAGTCCGGGCGCTTTCATACGCGCTACAGGTTCTCGCTGCAGCGCGACAGCGGCGTGACAGGGATGTGAAAGTTTTGTTGCTACAAAGGGTTATTGGCTCTTTTGTGTGTGCTGCCTCACATATTTGAGGTGCCGCAATGACCCGCTCCGACCGGGATGCGCTTCCGGCCGGCCAGCGTCGGCAGATCTTTCAGACAACCTTTCGGAAACCTTCAGGCTCCGCCGCCGCGGCCGGATCGAGAGTTGGCCTCGGAAGGCTGTCAGCTCACGCAATTCAACCAACCAGAACGGGGAGGGAGAACCCATGAATCTGAGAAAGGTCATCACGGTCCTGCTGGCGGGCGCGCCGGTCCTCATCGTGCCGGCACAGGGCGCCCAGCCCGGGCCGCCGAAGCTCGTCTCATTCGACATCCCGGGCGCGGCTACCACCGCCTCACCCATCTGCGGGCTCAACTGCGGCACGGAGCCCCTGGCCAACAACGACGAGGGAACGGTGGTCGGCTTTTACACCGACAGCAATGTCGTTCCGCACGGTTTCATCCGCACGTGGGACGGGCGCGTCACCACCTTCGACGCGCCGGGCGCCGGGCTCGGCGCCAACCTCTTCGAGGGCACCGAGCCCTACAGCGTCAACGACTTCGGCACGATCGCCGGGCAGTACCAGGGCGCGAACCTGGTCTTTCACGCCTTCATCCGCTATCCGTGGGGCGGCTTCACGACCTTCGACGCCACCGGCGCCGCCCAGATTCCCTTTGCCGGAACGCAGGCCGCCAGCATCAACAACTGGGGGGACACGGCCGGGTTCTATGTGGACGCCAACTACACGTACCACGGTTTCGTGCGCTCGTGGAACGGCAAGATCACAGGCTTCGATCCCAGCGGATCGGTTTTCACCCAGGTGTGCCTCGAGACCTGCCTGAACGATGCGGGCACCGCGGTCGGTAGCTACTCCGACGCTGGCGGCGTCTCGCACGGGTTCGTGCGCACCCGCGACGGTACCGTGACCTCGTTCGACGGACCCAACGCCGTCTTCGGTACGGTGGCCGCCAGCATCAATGATGCGGGCGTGATTGCCGGTTACACCATCGACGGCAACGGCGTGGCTTACGGCTTCATCCGCTATCCCGACGGCACCATGAGTCCCGCCATCTCGGTTCCCGGTGCCTATGAGGGCGCGAACGGCGGCGACGTCTTCTATGCGATCAACGCGGCCGGAGCGACTACCGGCGCCTGGGAAGACTCAAACCTCGCGTTCCACGGCTTCACCCGCTCGCGCGATGGGCATATCACGCGCTTTGACGCGCCGGGGGCGAGCGATTCGGTGGTGTTCGACGGAACCCGCCCGTCGACCATCAACGCCTTCGGTGAGGTGACCGGCTGGTGGGTCGACACCAACGGCCTGAACCATGGCTTCGTTTTCGGGCCCCGGTACTGAGCCCGGGGCGATGATGCAGGACACACAGGAAGCGCAACCCTCTTAAGTAAAGCCCCGCGCCACCTCGAGGCTGCGCCAAGACAGTGGCCCGCTGACGGGGGCATACTGAACAGCGATCCGGATCTTCCGGGCCGCTGTCAGGGGATTGCTGCGTGTCCTCTTTGCCTGACGCCGTGCAGGTCGGCGACTGGCGAGTCGAGCCCGAGCTCGACGTGATTGCGCGCGAGGGGCGCGCGATCAAGGTCGAGCCGCGCGCCATGCGGGTGCTGTCGTGCCTGATCGCCCGCGCCGGACACGTGGTCAGCGTCGAGGAGCTGCTCGAGCAGGCGTGGCCCGATGTCGTCGTCGGACCCGACTCGGTTTACCAGGCGGTAGGACTCCTGCGGCGCACTCTCGGCGACGACCGTCACCGCCCCATCTACATCGAGCACGTGCCGCGCAAGGGCTACCGGCTCGTCGCGCCGGTCGGGAACGTGGCGAACGGCACGGCAGCAGGCCGTTTACCCGCCAACGGCTCTGTCCCCGCCTCCGCCTCCAACGGCTCCGCCCTCAACGCAGCCACCGCGCAGAGCCCGACCGTCGCGCCCGCGATGGCACCGGGCGCGGCTGAGCTCCGGCCCGCACCTCCGGTCACGCGCCTGGTGTGGACGGCGCTCGCGGTTGCAGCCGCGACGCTCGGGATCGCTTACTACCTGATCCGCAGCACCCAACATACGCCGCTGGCTGTGGCGGCGCCCGCGGCCGCGGCCAGACTGCCGGCGGCGCCGTCTGCAGCGGCTTCGTCGTCGATCGCGGTATTGCCCTTCCTCGACCTGTCAGAGAAACAGGACCTCGGATATTTCGCCGACGGTCTCGCCGAGGAGCTCATCGACCAGCTGTCGAGGGGCTCGGAGCTCCGGGTACCGGCGCGCACCTCATCCTTCTACTTCAAGGGCAGGACGACCACGGTCGCCGATATCGCCCGGGCACTCAGGGTCGACAACCTGCTCGAAGGCAGCGTCCGGCGCTCGGGCAACCGGGTGCGGGTGACGGCGCAATTGATCCGCGCCGACAGCGGCTATCACCTCTGGTCGCAGACCTACGACCGGGAGCTCAAGGAAGTCTTCAGCGTCGAGGACGAGATCGCGCGCGCGGTGACTCAGACGCTGCAGGTCAAGCTCAACGCCGGGCAGGCGCTCGCGGCAACCCGCGCCAGTGCCGAGGTGCGGGGCATGTTGATGCAATGCCACTTCTTCACCCGGCGCAATACGCCGGCCGATGCCGACAAGGCCTTGGCCTGCTTCCGTGAGCTGCTCACCCTCGCGCCGGATTACGCGCCCGCCTGGGCCGGCTACGCCGACGCGCTGCTGCGTCAGCCGCTGACCAAGGAGCTATCGATCGCAGACGTGCGCGCGGCAGCCGCGGCTGCGCGGCAGGCGGCGGAGCACGCCCTGTCCCTCGATCCGGCCTTGGCCCCGGCGCATGCGACCCTCTCGTCCGTCGACCGGCTCCTCGACCGCGACTGGTCCGCCGCGGGGGCGGAGCTCAAGGCCGCTCTCGCCTCCGACCCCGACGACCCCGCGACGCTGCTATCGGCTGCCAGCCTTGCCCGCGATCTCGGCCAGCTCGATCGCGCCCTCGAGTTCTGCGAGCGCGCCCGGGTGCGCGACCCGCTCAACTTCCAGCCGTATGCGCGCCTCGGGATGATCTATCTCTACCAGGGCAAGCTCGGGCAGGCCGAGGCAGCCGTGCGGCGCCGAATCGATCTCGCCCCGGAAGGCATCGGCGCTCATGCCCAGCTCGTCGACGTGCTGCTGGCGCGCGGTCAGCCGCGGGCGGCGCTCGAGGCGGCGGAGCAGGAGCCGGACGAGGAGATGCGCCTGGTCGGGCTGGCGCTCGCTTACCATGCTCTCGGGCGTCAGGACATCTCGGACCGCAGCCTCGCAGCGCTCAAGCGAAAATGGGGCGGACGCTATCCGACGGAGCTGGCGGAGATCTACGCTTATCGCGGCGAGACCGAGCGCGCTTTCGCCTCGCTCGATGCCGCCTTTGCCGCGGGTGATCCGGCCGTCAACTCGATTCGCATCGACAGCTACTTCAAGCCTCTCCAGGACGATCGCCGCTACCAGGCGCTGCTCGAGAGACTCAACCTGGCGCAGAGCGCCGCGCTCTTCTGAGCTAGCGCCCCTCGAGACTCGCAAGCAGCGCCGCCGCAAAGCGCCCGGCCGAGCCGGGCGCGTGCGCGAGGAACAGCGACGGCTCGGTGAGCTCGAGCTCCAGCAGGCGTGGCGCGCCCTGGCGGTCGCGCAGCAGGTCGACCCGCGCGTAAACGAGTCTCTGAAACGGTGCCGCGGTCAGGATGCGGTCGGCGGCCGCAAGCTCATCGGCCCCCGGTGTGCGCGCGACGATCTCTTCGGGGGCGAACAGGCCGGCCGTGGACGGCGCGCCGGCCGGCAGCAGCGCACCCTTGCGAATCGCATGGCTGAAGCGGCCGTCGATGTACATGAGCGCGGTCTCACCCGCGTGGTCGACGCTCTCGAGATAGGGTTGCAGCATCACGCTGCGCCGGGCGGTGAGCAGCGGCCCGATGTGCGCAAGGATCCCGGCGCGCTCGCCACGCAGGTGCCGGCGCGCATCGCGCGACCCTGCCCCGACGGCCGGCTTCACCACCAGCTCGCGGCAGCTATCGGCGGCGAGGAACTCATCGAGCCTGCGCCCGGCATTCTCGCCCGGCTCGACGTACCAGGTGGGAACCACGGGCGCGCCCGCGCGCGCAAGCTCGCCCAGATAATGCTTGTCGGTGTTCCAGCGCACCACGGGAAGCGGATTGAGCAGGGTGGTGAGCCGCGTGACCCGCTCCGCCCAGGCGAGGAACTCCGGCAGCCGCTCCGCGTAATCCCAGGCCGAGCGCGGCACCACCAGGTCGAAGCGCGCCCACTCCACCCTGGGATCGTCCCAGTCGACGATCTGCGACTCGGCGCCCGCGGCGGCGAGCGCCGCCGTCAGCGGCGGCATGTCCTCGTCGAGACCGCGCGCGGCCCGCGCGGTCACCAGCGCCACCCGGGTGGTCAATCGCGGATTCCCGTGCCGCGATCGAGCAGCGCCACCGCGGTCGCGAACAACGCCGCCGCCGCCAGCACCATGAGCGCGAAGGCGACACCGAGGTTGACGTCGGAAGTGCCGAGGAAGCCGTAGCGGAACGCGCTCACCATGTGCAGGATCGGGTTCGCGTAGGACAGCCGGCGGGCCCAGTCGGGCAGCAGCGAGATCGAGTAGAACACGCCGCCGAAATAAGTGAGCGGCGTCAGCACGAAGGTCGGGATCCAGTTCACCTGCTCGAAGTTCTTGGCGAACAGCGCGTTGAGGAAGCCGCCGAGGGCGAATATCAGCGACGTGAGCAGCACCGCGGCGAGGATCACCAGCACGTGGTGCACGTGCAGGTGCGCGAAGAACAGCGACACGATGGTGACCGCCGCGCCCACCAGCAGCCCGCGCACCACGCCGCCGCAGGCGTAGCCGCCCACGATCACCCAGTTCGGCAGCGGCGATACCAGCATCTCCTCGACGTGCTTGCCGAACTTGGCGCCGAAGAACGACGCCACGACGTTGCCGTAGGAGTTGGTGATCACCTGCATCATGATCAGCCCGGGGGCGATGTACTGGCGGTAGTCGAAGCCGTCCATGGCGCCGACGCGGCGGCCGACTACGTTGCCGAAGATGACGAAGTAGAGCGTGGCGCTGACCACCGCCGGCACGATGGTCTGTCCCCAGATGCGGATGATGCGCCCGTACTCGCGGATCACGATGGTCTTGAAGCCGATCCAGCGCACCACGCCCATCGGCACCTGCGGGGCGGCGGCCGGCAGCGCCACGGTACTCACCGGCGCGCCCCCGCCCCGGCGCGCGCAGCGGGCGGGGCCGCGATGCGCGTCGCGGCCGGCGCGCTCTCGCCGGCGGAGTCGTCGGGGCCGCGCCCTTCGACCAGGGCCATGAAGATCTCCTCGAGGCGGTTCACCTTGTTGCGCATCGAGAGCACTTCGATGCCGAGCGCCGACAGCCGCGCGAAGATGTCATTCAGGCTCTCGTCCTTCGAGACCTCGATCTCGAGCGTGTGGTCATCGATCAGCGCCGCCTCATAGCCCTCGATCCGCGGCGCGCCGTCGAGCGCATCGCGCACGTTGAGCACGAACGTCTGGACATGCAGCCGCCGCAGCAGGCTCGACATGCGGTCGCGTTCGACGATGCGCCCGCCGTTGATGATCGCGATGTTGCGGCAGAGGGTCTCGGCCTCCTCGAGGTAGTGGGTGGTGAGGATGATGGTGGTGCCGCGGTCGTTGATCTCGCGCAGGAAATCCCACATCGAGCGGCGGATCTCGATATCGACTCCGGCGGTCGGCTCGTCGAGGATCAGCAGGCGCGGCTCGTGCATCAGCGCGCGCGCGATCATCAGGCGCCGCTTCATGCCGCCGGACAGAGCGCGCGAGATGCCGCCGCGCTTGTCCCACAGCTGCAGCTGCTTCAGATACTTCTCGGCGCGCACGCGCGCCACCGGGCGCGGAATGCCGTAGAAGCCCGCCTGATTCACCACGATGGTGAAGGGCGTCTCCCACATGTTGAAGTTGATCTCCTGCGGCACGACGCCGATGCAGGATTTGGCCGCCTCGAGCTCGCGGTCGATATCGTGGCCGAACACGCACGCCTCGCCCGCGGTCTTGTTGATGAGCGAGGTGATGATGCCGATGAGTGTGGTCTTGCCGGCGCCGTTCGGCCCCAGCAGCGCGAAGAAGTCCCCCTGCTCGACGTCGAGGTCGATGCCCTTCAGGGCCTCGACGCCGTTCCGGTAGGTCTTGGTGAGTCCGCGGACGGAAAGAGCATTCATGGCTTCAGGCAGGATCGGGGCTGACGGCGCGGCCCGCAAGTAAGCATTGGCCACACAGGGGCAACAATGCCTCCGGCGGGGTATTGACCCGCCGGCGGCCGCGGCAGCGGGTCATTCAAGTATTTGATTGTGCAAGGGCCACGGGCCGTTCTCAGTCGGCGAAGTAGCGGGACAGATATTCGTCGAAGGTTCCGCGGTCGCTCTCCTCGATGCGGCGCTGGGCGGCGAGCGACTCCTGTGCCTCCTCCGCGAGCTCCTTCAGGCGCTCCTCGTTCGGCGGGTACAGGTCGAGGAAGTACGCCTTGTGCGTCTCCGACATCCGCAGTGCGAGATCGAAGAACGACTGTCCGGAGGCGAGCTCGCTCAGCAGGCGCGCGGACGGGGTGAGCGCCACGTCGGCGACCTTGGCAGCCTGCGCGGCGAGCGCATGGCTGTAGGGCCGGGCCGCATCGCCCTGATCGAGGATCTCGCACAACCCCGACATCGAGTCGAGGAGCTCCCGCGCCCACTCGCGCATCGGCGCCTTCCGGCCATCGCGCTCGAGCGTGAGCCCGGGCTCGCGGCCGTGGCGCGCGACCGCCAGATGGTTCGCATCGAGCGCGGCCTGCTCCGTAAGGCCGATGGGCGGGCTCTCCTTGAGCAGGCACAGGGCGAGGAACGCCTCGAGGAAGCGCAGCTTGTTCTGATTCACTCCCACCGGGTCGAAGGCGCTGACATCGAGGGCGCGCACCTCGACGTACTCGACGCCCGCGCGCTTCAGGGCTTTGGTGGGCCGCTCGCCGGAGCGCGCCACGCGCTTGGGGCGGATGAAGCTGTAGTACTCGTTCTCGATCTGCAGGATGTTGGCGTTCAGCTGCCGCCATTCGCCGTTCACCTTCACGCCCAGCGCCTCATAGGGCGGGTGCGGCGTGCTGATCGCCCGCTGCAGGTCGCGCACGTACTCGCCGAGGTCGTTCACCGACACGGTCAGCCCCGCCTGGGTGCGGTTGCGGTAACCGACGTCGCTCATCCGCAGGCTCGTGGCATAGGGCTCATAGGCCGTGCCCATGCCGAACTCCTGCAGCTTGAGGTCGCGTCCGCGGAGGAACGATTTGCACACCACGGGCGAGACGCCGAACAGGTACAGCACCAGCCAGCCGTGGCGGCGGTAGTTGCGCAGCAGGTCGAAGTAGCTCGCCGAGACGAACCCGCTTCCCGAGGAGCGCTCACCGCGCAGTGCCGCGTAGGCCTCCCAGAACCGCGGCGGGAAGGAGTAGTTGAAATGCACGCCCGAGATCGCCTGCATCATGCGGCCGTAACGCAACCCCAGGCCATTGCGATACACGGTCTTCATGCGCCCGACGTGCGAGCTGCCGAACTGCGCCAGCGGGATATCGGCATCGCCGTCGATGGCGCACGGCATGCTGGTCGCCCACAACAGCTCGTCTCCCAGATGGCGGTAGACGAACTGGTGCAGATCGAGCAGGTACTGCAGCAGCTCCCAGGTCTGCGTGAAGGCGGGCGTCACCAGCTCGATCAGCGATTCGGAGAAGTCGGTGGTGATGTGCTCGCTGGTGAGCGCCGAGCCGAGCGCCGCCGGGTGCGGCGTGTGCGCGAGGTGGCCCTCGGGCGTCACCCGCAGCGACTCCTTTTCGACGCCCTTGCGGCCGCCCTGCAGGATCTGCGGCTCGCCGCTGTTGACGAGGGAGCCGAGGCGTCGCTCGAAGACGCGATCGA
>DASPOP010000113.1:0-13410 GCA_035625955.1 Steroidobacteraceae bacterium
GAGACGCGCGCCACGTACAGGGCGATCCCGGCTGCGATCAGGATCGCGAGCGTTTCGGCCAGGAATTGCGCGGAGGTGAGGCGGAGAATGACGCTCTTCACGGCGCTTTCGGCATTAGTCATCAGGCATTCAGGTCCGGGATCAGCTGGCTCTCCAGGCGTGCGATCTGATCCTTGAGCATCAGCTTGCGCTTCTTCAGGCGCTTCAGCTGCAGCTCATTGATGTGCAGGTCGAGCGACAGCCGCGAGATGACCTCATCGAGGTCGCGGTGCTCGATACGCAACTGGCGGAGCTTTTCCACGTTGCGAAACAGCTCGCGATCGACGTTGTCTTCGATTTCCGCCATGCTTTCGCCAGTCTCGGACACAAGAAAAAACAGGCTCGACGGCCTTGGAGCTGCTGGCGGCGGCCCCCAAGAAGCCGAGCTTAGCCGAGCGCAGCGGTAAGTGCCACGGGCGGGACGGCCGGCGGCCAGGGCAGCCCGAAGCAAAGCATTTTCGGCCCGCTAGCGGCCCCGCGCCTGGCGCCCGGGATGATGAGCCCGCCCGCCCCGCGGGCCCCCGCCCGGGCGGCCACGCTGCGGGCGGTGCGGCCGGTGGGATCGGGGTGGGGGGCTCCCAGGAAGGACCCCCTTCGCCAGCAGCTCGGGCGCGATCGCCGCGGCGGGAATCTTGTGCCCGAGGTATTCCTCGATCTCCGGCAGCGAGACCGCGTACTCCTCGCAGGCGAAACTGATGGCATCGCCCTCGGCGCCGGCGCGCGCGGTGCGCCCGATGCGGTGAACGTAATCGGGCGGATCCTGCGGCAGATCGAAATTGAACACGTGGCTCACGTCCGGGATGTGCAGGCCGCGCGAGGCGACGTCGGTCGCGATGAGCACGGCGAGCTCGCCGTCGTGGAAATTGCGCAGGAACCTCAGGCGTTTGTTCTGTGGCACGTCGCCGGAGAGCGCCTGGGCGTGAAAGCCGTTGGCCTTGAGGACGCTCTCCAGCCGCTCGGCGCTGCGCTTGGTATTCACGAACACCAGCGTGCGAACCGCCTCGCTCTGATGCAGCAGCCCGATCAGGAGCGGCACCTTCTCCTCCATGGCAGGGTAGTAGATGATCTGCCGCACGGCATCCACGGTGCGCTTGTCGGGCTCGATGCGCACCAGCTCGGGGTTGTTCATGTGCTCGTAGGCCAGCTCGAGCACCCGGTAGGAGAGCGTGGCCGAGAACAGCATCGACTGCCGCCGCTGCGGCGGCGGCAGGCGGCGCAGGATGTAGCGGATGTCGGCGATGAATCCGAGATCGAACATCCGGTCGGCCTCGTCGAGCACCAGTACCTGCGCGTGGCGCAGGTCATAGACATGCTGCTTGAAGTAGTCGATGAGGCGGCCGGGGGTGCCGATCAGCACGTCGCAGCCCGCGGCCAGCTCCTGGCGCTGCTTGTCGTAGTCGATGCCGCCGAACACCACCGTGTGCCGCAGGCCCGTATGCGCGCCGAGCGTGAGCGCGTCGTGGTGGATCTGCACGGCGAGCTCGCGCGTTGGCGCCACGATCAGCGCACGCACCGAGGTCGGGTGGCGGCTCGATGACGCGGGGCGCGTGAGCAGCGCCTGGTACATCGCGATCAGGAACGCCGCGGTTTTGCCGGTGCCGGTCTGCGCCTGCCCGGCGACGTCGCGCCCGGCCAGCGCAATCGGCAGCGTGTGCGCCTGGATGGGCGTGCACTGGGTGAAGCCCGCCTGGCGCACTCCCTGCATGACCTCCTCGCGCAGGCCGAGGGACGCGAACGACACGGAAGGAGAGTGTGGATCAGTCATCAGTTACAGCCGGAGTGTTATGCGAAAAGCGGTGAGGGACTTGAAAAAACGGCCCGGAAGCGCTACAAAGTGTCTCAGTCAGCGGGCCCTGGCAGGTCCGCACCCGCCAGTCCGGGAATCCTTCCCCCTAAGGGTCTGATACTCAACCGACGAGTTAGTGTAACCGTTTGACGGGTGCAACTGGCAGCGCTTTTCTGCACTTGTGCCGACCCGCGCCGATTTTTCCACAAGCTCCAAACAAGCCAGGTTTTTCCACACTCTGTATCAACGGAGGTCGAACCGCGTGAGTAGCCCGAACATCGTGCATACCACCGACGCAACTTTTAACCAGGACGTCCTCAAATCCGACAAGCCGGTGCTGCTGGACTTCTGGGCCGAATGGTGCGGCCCCTGCAAGATGATCGCCCCGATACTCGATGAGATCGCGAGCGAGTACCAGGACCGCATCAAGATCGCCAAGCTCAACATCGACGAGAACCCGCAGACACCGCCCAAGTTCGGCATCCGCGGCATACCCACGCTGATTCTCTTCAAGAACGGCACGGTCGAGGCCCAGAAGGTTGGAGCCGTGTCCAAGTCACAACTCTCGGCATTTCTGGACAGCAACCTGTGAGAGGCTACCTCGGCAATCAGGGCCGCAACCGGCCCAAGGGCCCGCGCCACGGCAACCGTGACGGCAACCGCATGGGCAACGGCGGCGGCGGACGTCCCGATGAGATGATGCACGAGCCGGAGCCGTTCGCGCCCGACGACTCCGAAATCATCAGCCCGGCTGAGCTGGTGCAGTCGCGCAGCTCCATGAACCTGACGGAGCTGAAGGCGAAGCCGATTCACGAGCTGGTGAAGCTGGCTGAGACCATGGGTCTCGAGAGCCTGGCGCGCTCGCGCAAGCAGGACATCATCTTCTCGATCCTCAAGGCGCACGCGCACCAGGGCGAGAACATCTACGGCGACGGCGTGCTCGAGATCCTGCAGGACGGCTTCGGCTTCCTGCGCTCGGCCGACGGCTCCTACCTCGCCGGCCCCGACGACATCTACGTGAGCCCGAGCCAGATCCGCCGTTTCAACCTGCGCACCGGCGACACCATCTCCGGGCTCATCCGTCCGCCCAAGGACGGCGAGCGTTACTTTGCGCTCCTAAAGGTGGGCGAGATCAACTTCGACTCCCCCGAGAGCTCGCGCAACAAGGTGCTGTTCGAGAACCTGACGCCGTTCCATCCGACCAAGCGTCTGAAACTCGAGCGCGGCAACGGCTCCACCGAGGACCTGACCGCGCGCACCATCGATCTGGTCGCCCCGATCGGCAAGGGGCAGCGCGGCCTCATCGTCTCTCCGCCCAAGGCCGGCAAGACGATGCTGCTGCAGAACATCGCCACGTCGATCACCGCCAACCATCCCGAGGTGTACCTGATCGTGCTGCTCATCGACGAGCGGCCCGAGGAGGTCACCGAGATGCAGCGCACCGTCAAGGGCGAGGTCGTCTCCAGCACCTTCGACGAGCCCGCCGCCCGCCACGTGCAGGTGGCCGAGATGGTGATCGAGAAGGCCAAGCGCCTGGTCGAGCACAAGAAGGACGTGGTGATCCTGCTCGACTCGATCACCCGCCTGGCGCGCGCCTACAACACCGTGGTGCCGTCGTCCGGCAAGGTGCTCACCGGCGGCGTGGACGCCAATGCGCTGCAGCGCCCGAAGCGCTTCTTCGGCGCGGCGCGCAACATCGAGGAGGGCGGAAGCCTGACCATCCTCGCCACCGCGCTCATCGACACCGGCTCGAAGATGGACGACGTCATCTACGAGGAGTTCAAGGGCACCGGCAACAGCGAGATCCATCTCGACCGGCGCATCTCCGAGAAGCGGGTATTCCCGGCGGTCAACATCAACCGCTCCGGCACGCGCAAGGAGGAGCTCATCACCGATCAGGGCGAGCTCGCCAAGATGTGGATCCTGCGCAAGCTCCTGCACCCGATGGACGAGCTCGCGGCGATCGAGTTCCTGCTCGACAAGATGAAGGACACCAAGTCGAACGGGGAATTCTTCGAGGCGATGAAGCGCTAGGCGTCGCGCCTACAGACTCCGTCCGTCGAAGTGCGTGACCTCGAGTCCGGCGGGATCGAGGTCCGGCAGGCAGCGCACGTTCACCGCGACCGTGTCCACCCCCCTGGAGTCCTTGCCGAAGGCGAACGGCGCGCAGCCGCATACCGCGCAGAACTGATGCCTGATGTGGTGGCGGTTGAAGGTGTACTCGCTGAGCGCCGACTCGGGGGTCTGGAGGCGCAGGGCGGAGCGGGGTCCAAACCACAACAGGAACCCCTTGCGTGCGCAGTGCGAACAGTTGCACTGCATGACCTGCGTGATGTCACCCTCGACTTCATAGGCAATGCGGCCGCAGTGACAGCTGCCCCGGTGGGTCATGCGACCACGCTACGCCACGGGGGCATGCTGCGACAAGCTTCCCGCCCGCCCAGGGCGTCCTGTGCACGGCGTCACGTCGGCGTCCGGCGACGCTGGCACTGTCGAGCCACCCGTCAGTAATATGCGGCGAACCCCGCGGCCCATGCGGGAGGGAGTGCACGCTCGCATGCGCATCTGGCTCGTGGTCGCAGCCGCGGTTCTCGCGGCTCAGTCGGGGCGTGCGTATGCCGAGATCGACAAGCTCTCGGGGGCCCCGCTGCCGCCAGGCCCGCCCGAGCGCACCAGCCCGATACTCGATCACTTCTACATGCTCGCGGCGTTCTACTCGCCGGTGATTCACACCGACGTGCGCATCGACCCGACGACCGGCGTTCCTCCCGGTACCCTCGGCACACCGGTGAACGCCGAGCGCGACCTCGGGCTCAAGTCGCGCATGGAGCTGGGGAAGGTCGAATTCGCGTTCCGCATGCGCGAACGCCACAAGCTGCGCGTGAACTATTACCAGGCGGACCGCTCCGCCAGCCATACGCTCGCCAATACCATCGTCTTCGGCGATCAGACTTTCCTCGGCGGCGAGACCGTGCAGACGACGATCAACTGGCGCAGCTTCGGCCTGAGTTACACCTACTCGCTCTATCGCAGCGACCGCTTCGAGGTAGGCACCGGACTCGGCGTTTACTTCCTGCAGGCGGAGGCGATAGGTCAGGTTCCCGCCACCGGGCAGCAGACTGACAAGTCGGCCGCGGAGCCCGTCCCTACGCTGCCGCTCGATCTCACCTGGGCGATCTCGAGGCGCTGGGCGGTCACCGCCCGCGGCAACTACGTCAAGGCCACGATCAGCGGCTTCAACGGCTCGTACACGGACCTTCACGGCGACCTGCAGTACCGCTGGAATCCGTATTTCTCCCTGGGCCTCGGCTTCACCAGCATGCACATCTCGCTGTCGGGCGACAGCAGCAGCATCCCGGGGGTCGTGTCGATGAGCTACAAAGGCCCGGAAGCCTTCGTTCGTTTTAGTTATTGATTGGGCAAAAAGTCGCCTGCGGCGGCTTGTTCGATTGCTGAAAGGGGCCTGCGGCCCTTTCAGCGGCGCGAGCCAGAGGCGCGACTCCGGCTCGCTTTGCCGGACATTACTGCGTCGGCCGCCGGCAAAAAGCGGGGCTCGATACGCATCCGCCCCGATCACCTCAGAAGCCGAGCACTTCGTAGGAAGGTTAGCGCAGACGTTTGCCGGCTAGGCCCGCTGTCAGCCTCCCATCGCTACATAGGCGCGGGCGAACAGTTCCGGCATCCGCACCGCGCGTCCGGTATCGAGGTTGATGCACACGTACTCGGTGCGCGCGCGCGCCAGGGTGGCGTCGTCCGCGGCCCGCACTACGTGGAAGCGCCGCTCGACGCGCAGCCGCCCATCGCCGTCGGCGATCCAGGTGGCTACGCGAACCCGGTCTCCCAACAGCGCCGCGCGCACGAAGTCGATCTCGGTGCGCAGGGCCGCCATTCCCCGCCGCATCGCCACGCACCGCTCGAGCGGCACGCCGAGGGCCGCCGAGTGCGACCAGGCGGCGCGGTCGAGCCAGGTGAGGTAGACGGCGTTGTTGACGTGATCGTAGGCGTCAATGTCCGGCGCCTCGACCTCGAGCTCTATGACGTGTGGGGAGGAGTGCTCGAAAGGCATCAGCGGCTCACGCGCTGCCGCCCTCGCGCTGCACGGCGCGGTAACCGATGTCCCGGCGGTAGTGGACCCCGGCCCAATGCACGCAGCCGGCGAGCGCGTAGGCTTCGCGCTGCGCTGCGGCAACGCTGGTACCCAGGCCGACCGCGCACAGCACGCGTCCCCCGTTGGTGAGCACCCGGCCGGCTTCGCGCCGCGTGCCGGCGTGAAAGACCTTGCCGGGCAGTTGGGCGGCGCGCTCGAGCCCTTCGATGACGTCGCCCTTGCGCACGCTCTCGGGATAGCCGGCGGCCGCCATGACGACGCCGAGCGCCGCGCGTGGATCCCACCGGGCGCGCTCGCCGTCGAGGCGCTCATCGAGAGCGGCCTCGCAGAGCCGGGTGAGATCCGACTCGAGGCGCATCATGATCGGCTGCGTCTCGGGATCTCCCAGCCGGCAGTTGAACTCGAGCACGTTCGGGGTGCCGTCGGCAGCGATCATGAGTCCCGCATACAGGAAGCCGGTGTAGGGGAGGCCGTCGGCGGCGAGCCCGCGGATCGTGGGCTCGATCACCTCGCGCATTATCCGGGCGTGCAGCGGTTCGGTGACCACCGGCGCGGGAGAGTAGGCGCCCATGCCGCCGGTGTTCGGCCCACGGTCGCCGTCGTCGCGGCGCTTGTGATCCTGCGAGGTCGCAAGCGGAAGAATGTGCACGCCATCGGCCATGACGATGAAGCTCGCCTCTTCTCCGGCGAGGAACTCCTCGATCACCACCTCGAGACCGGCGCTGCCGAACTGGCCTGCGAACATGCCTTCGACGGCGGCGAGCGCCTCGTCATGGGAGCCGGCGATCACGACGCCCTTGCCGGCGGCCAGTCCGCTCGCCTTGACGACCAGCGGGGTCGGCTGTGCGCGCAGCCACGCCGCATCGAAGCGCTCGCGGGTGAAGGTTGCCGAGCGGGCGGTCGGAATACCGTGGCGGTTGAGGAAGCTCTTGGCGAAGGCCTTGGAGCCCTCGAGCCGCGCGGCCGCCTGCGTGGGGCCGAAGCACCTGAGGCCCGCCGCCCTGAAGGCATCCACGACGCCCGCCACCAGCGGCGCCTCGGGTCCGATGATCGTGAGGTCGACGCGCTCCGCGGCCGCGAGGCGCGTGAGTCCGGCAAGGTCCTCGGCGGCGACCTCGACGTTGCGCACCCTGGGCTCACCCGCGGTGCCGGCGTTGCCCGGGGCGACCAGCACCTCGCTCACGCGCGCTGAGGACGCGCACTTCCAGGCGAGCGCGTGCTCGCGGCCGCCCCCGCCGACGATGAGGACTTTCATCGCAGCAGGAGGCTAATGCCGGAAGTGCCGCATGCCGGTGAACACCATGGCCATGCCGTGCTCGTCCGCGGCGGCGATGACCTCGGCGTCGCGCACGCTCCCGCCCGGCTGGATGACGGCGCGCACGCCGAAGCCGGCCGCTACGTCGAGGTTGTCGCGGAAGGGGAAAAAGGCGTCCGATGCCATCACCGCGCCGGCCACCGCCAGCTTCTCGTCCGCTGCCTTCATGGCGGCGAGGCGTGTCGAATAGACGCGGCTCATCTGGCCGGCTCCGACGCCGATCGTGGCGCGATCGCGCGCCAGCACGATGGCGTTCGACTTGACGAACCGGCACACCGTCCAGGCGAACCTGAGATCGAGCAGCTCCCCGGCGCTCGGCTGGCGGCGCGTCGGCACGCGCAGCTCGCTCTCGCGCAGGTCCTCGAGGTCGCGCGACTGCACCAGGAGTCCCCCGGTCACGCTGCGCAGCTCGGTGGCGTCGGTGGCGGGCGTAGCGAGGTCCCCGAGCGCCAGCACGCGCACGTTGGGCTTTGCGGCGAGCACTGGCGCCGCTTCCCGCTCGACGGACGGCGCGGCGAGCACTTCGACGAACTGGCGCTCAGTGATGGCGCGGGCGGTCGCGGCATCGAGCGCGCGGTTGAAGGCGATGATGCCGCCGAATGCCGAGGTCGGGTCGGTGCGGTAGGCCTGCTCATAGGCCTCGCGCGCCGTCGCGGCGACGGCGGCGCCGCAGGGATTGGCGTGCTTGACGATGACGCAGGCGGGCTCGACGAACTGCCGCACGCACTCGATGGCGGTGTCGGCATCGGCGATGTTGTTGTACGAGAGGTCCTTCCCCTGAAGCACCCGGGCCCCGGCGACGCTCGCGCCGCGCGCAGCCGGGTCGCGGTAGAAGGCCGCACGCTGGTGCGGATTCTCCCCGTAGCGCAGGTCCTGGACCTTGTCGAAGACCAGCGGCAGCGTCGCGGGGAAGGCCGTCTCGCGCTCGCGGGAGGCGAGGAATGCGGCGACCACCGTGTCATAGGCCGCCGTGTGGGCGAAGGCCTTGGCCGCGAGCCGCGCGCGCGTCGCCGCGTCGCTTCCGCCCTGATGCGTGTCGAGTTCCTTCAAGACCTGCGGATAGTCCGCCGGGTCGACCACCACCAGCACCGATTCGTGGTTCTTGGCCGCGGCGCGCAGCATCGCCGGGCCGCCGATATCGATGTTCTCGATGGCTTCCTCATGGCTGCAGCCGGGCTGCGCCACGGTCTGCGCGAACGGGTAGAGATTCACCACCAGCAGATCGATGGGCGCGATGCCGTGCTGCGCCATGACGGCATCGTCGACGCCGCGCCGGCCGAGGAGCCCGCCATGGATCTTCGGATGCAGGGTCTTTACGCGCCCATCCATGATCTCGGGAAAGCCGGTGTAGCCCGCGACCTCGCGCACCGCGACCCCGTTCGCGTCCAGCAGGCGTGCCGTGCCGCCGGTCGAGAGAATCTCTACGCCGCGTGAGCTGAGCGCGCGCGCGAGCTCGATCACCCCGGTCTTGTCGGAGACCGACAGCAGCGCGCGGCGCACGGGTGGCGACGACGACATGGGCTTCAGCCCCTCATGGCGGCCGGCGCGCGCTGGCGCCGGCGGGAATCAGCGGCTTCAGGAGCCTGCAAGTCCGAACTGCTTCAGCTTCTTGCGCAGCGTTCCGCGATTGATGCCGAGAATGCCGGCGGCGCGGCTCTGGTTGCCCTGCGCGTAGTCGAGCACTACGCGAAACAGCGGCTCCTCCACTTCGCGCAGCACCAGGTCGTACAGATGGGCGGGTCGGTGGCCGTTCAGGCTGGTGAAATATTCGCTCAGCGCGCGTTCGGCGTGATTGCGCAGCGGCAGATCGCGTCCATTCACTCTGGCGGCGGCGGCTTCACGAGACCGAGTCTTCTTTTTTGCCGTCATGTGACCCCCCGAGGGAAAAATCGTTCTCAGGCCGCCACGGCGGCCCCACCCACCCATTCATCGAAATGCTTAAGCGCCTGCGCGAACTGTGCGGCGGTATTCGCGGCCCCCATCAGATCCCGCCGGACCGACGCCGGCTCATCCAGCAACTGCCCGCAATACCAGCCGAGATGTTTGCGCGCGATCCGGACTCCGGTGTCTTCGCCGTAGAAGCTGTATACCGAGTCGAGATGCGCGAGGATGATATCACGCAGGTCGCTGCGCTGAAGTGCCCGCGTCGCAAATCCGCTGTGCGGCTCGCCGTACAGCTCGCGGTTGACAGCGCGAAAAATCCATGGCGACCCATGGCTCGCGCGGCCGATCATTACTCCGTCTGCACCGGTGAAATCAAGTACCTCGCGGGCTTTTTTTCCGTCGCCGATATCGCCGTTGGCGAACACCGGGATGCGTACCCGCTCCTTGATGTCGCGAATTGTGGCGTACTCGGCCGAGCCTGCGTAGAAATCCGCGCGTGTGCGCCCGTGTACGGCGAGCGCTGCGATGCCGCAGCGCTCGGCGATCGACGCAATTTCGACGCCGTTCACGCAGCTGCGGTCCCAGCCGGTGCGGATCTTGAGCGTCACGGGCACCTCGACCGCGCGCACCACCGTCTCGAGAATGCGCGCCACCAGCGGCTCGTCCTGGAGCAGCGCCGAGCCGCAGAGCCTGCCGCAGACTTTTTTCGCGGGGCAGCCCATGTTCAGGTCGATGATCTGGGCGCCGAGCGCGACGTTGAGGCGCGCGGCGTGGGCCAGCGCCTCGGGGTCGGCACCGGCGAGCTGCACCACGCGCGGCTCCGGCTCGCCCGCATGGTCTAAGCGGCGCCGCGACTTGGGACTCGCCCACAGGCGCGTGTCCGCGGTCAGCATCTCTGAGGCCGCGAGCCCGGCGCCGAGCCTGCGGCAGAGAATGCGGAACGGCCGGTCGGTCACTCCGGCCATGGGCGCGAGCACGACCGACGAGGGCAGGACGTAGGGTCCGATGCGCACGCCCGCGTCCTAGCGGGCGCCCGCGTCGTTGGCGCAGGTGACCCCGCCGCCGGCGAGCGGCAGGCAGGCGTCGAGCTCGAAGCCCTCGGCGCTCGCGCCCGGATCCACGAAGGCCAGCTCGGCGTCGATGCGCTGATCCCTGGCGAGCAAAGCGCCCGGCGGGATGCTGCGCGGCAGATAGTCGCGCGGCTGCACGTCGCGCGAGGCGAGGCGGTTGCCGAAGCGGTCCTGCAGCGTTACGCGCAGCAGCGGCAGCGGTTGCGGCCTCGCGCCCGCGTTGCGGATGCTCGCGCGCACGGTAATCGCGCCGTGGCTCCCCTGGTCGACGGTGGCGCCGAGCTGGCGTACATCATAGGCGTGGAGGTCCCAGCGTGGCGCGAGCGGAACACCGAGTGCGGCGTACAGCGCGGTCAGCGGCCGGTTGAAGCGCGGGTCGGTGGCGAGCGCGTCGCGCTGGTGATTGACGACCTGCGCGACGAGCAGCAGCGCGAGCAGCACCGCGCCCATTGTCCAGAGCAGCGGGCTGCGAGCGGTCCGGGGCGCCTCGGCCGGCTCGAACGCGGCAGACCCCTCGACATCGATATCGGCATCGTCCGTGGGTGGTTGCGGTGGGCGCTCGCTCACCGCCGCGCTGCGCGCCGGCGTGACGGGCAGGCTCGCCGGTCGCTTTTGTCCGGTGCCGCGTGCCGCCGGGGCCAATGCAGCCGATGCGGGCGACGGCGCGGCGGGCGCGGGCGACGGCGCGGCGGGTGCCGGCTCCTCACGGACGGGCGGTGCAGCCGCCTCGCGCCGCGCGGCAGCGGCGGCCGGCTTTTCCGGACCCGGCTCGCTCTGCACGATATCGGAGAGCAGAGCCGCATCGAGCTCGACGTCGAAGTCGCCCGCTGTCCCAGTCCCGGGGCTGGGTCCGGGCGTAACCGGCTCCTGATTGGCGGCCACGAGAGACTTGAAGGAGCCGGTGGCCGCGGTCCACTCCGGGTCGGGCTTCGCCGCGACGAACACCGATGAGGCGTCCGTGGTCTCGGGATTGAACTCGAGAGCGTCCTCGGAAACCGGCCCCTCATCACCCGCGCCGCCGGCAGCGGCTGGCGCCTGCGCGGGCTCTTCAGGCTCGGGCGGTTCGGGCTCGGGCTCCGCAGGCGCACTGTCGGCGGCGCGCGCCGCCGCCCGCTCGTCGGAAAGCTGCGCCAGCGCGTTGAACACGCTCGAGCAGCGGCCGCAGCGCACGTAGCCCTGTGCCACGCGCAGGTCCGCCGCGGTTACCACCAATGTCAGGGCGCACTTGGGACAGACGGTAAACATCGAATCAGTGGCGGCGCGCGCTCAGGCAGGCCCAATCGCCGCTCTCTCCGCACCCCGCCACATCAAACCACGC
The DNA here is from genome assembly GCA_035625955.1 of Steroidobacteraceae bacterium. Lineage (GTDB taxonomy): Bacteria > Pseudomonadota > Gammaproteobacteria > Steroidobacterales > Steroidobacteraceae > 13-2-20CM-66-19. The sequence goes on from DASPOP010000113.1 coordinate 11,521, forward strand.
GGCGTAAGCGCCTGTCACGTCGGGGACCTCGTGCCGCATGAGCCCGGCGAGCACCGCCACGCCGCCCGGGCGCACGAGCGCCGCGAAGCTTGGCGCGAGCGTGCACAGAGGCCCGGAGAGGATGTTCGCCAGCAGCACGTCGACCCCGGTGGGCAACGCCTCGGCGCGCTGGTGAATGCGGACCACGCCGGCGACGCCGTTCTCGAGCGCGTTGTCGCGGGTGGCGATGAGCGCCTGGCCGTCGATATCGAAGCAATGGACCTCGGCTGCGCCGAGCCTGGCGCAGGCGATCGCCAGCACGCCCGAGCCGCAGCCATAGTCGATGGCGCGCGCACCGCGCGCGAGATGCGCATCGAGAAACTCAAGGCACAGCGCGGTGCTCGGATGAGTGCCCGTGCCGAAGGCGAGCCCGGGGTCGAGCGTTACGACCACGGCGCCGGTATCGCTCACGCGCTCGTGCCGCGGGCACACCCACAGCCGCTCGCCGAAGCGCATGGCATGGAAGTCCTTGAGCCACTCGCGCTCCCAGGCACGCTCCGGCAGCACCTCGGCGCTGACGCGCTCGGGCGGCAGGTCGAGCCTGGCTGCGACCGCAGCCGCGAGCGAGCGCGGCTCGCTCACATCGAGGAACAGGGCGCTCAGGCGCGTCGCCGGCCACAGCCGCACCTCGCCCGGCAGCGGCTCGAGCACCGGGTCGTCGCGCGAGTCGACCAGGGTGACCGCGGCCGCACCGCAGGCGAGGCAGGCGCTTTCCGCGCCCTCGGGATCGAGCGCGCCTAAGTCGAAGGAGACCGCAACGGTGGCCCTCACCGCAATCCGAGCCGCCGCTCCAGGTAGTGGATGTCGGTGCCGCCCTTCTGGAAGGCCGCGTGATTGAAGATTTCCTGGTGCAGGGCGACGTTGGTCTTGATGCCCTCGATCACCATCTCCGCGAGCGCGTTCTTCATGCGGGCGATGGCCGTATCGCGGCTGTCGCCGTGCGTGATCAGCTTGGCGATGAGCGAATCGTAGTAGGGCGGCACGTTGTAGCCCGAGTACACGTGGCTGTCGACGCGGACACCGGGCCCCCCGGGGGCGTGCCACAGGCGGATCGGGCCGGGCGAAGGCACGAAGGTCTTCGGGTCCTCGGCGTTGATGCGGCACTCGATGGCATGGCCGCGGATCTGCACGTCGCTCTGCGCGTAAGCCAGCCGCTCGCCGCTCGCGATGAGCAGCTGCGCCTTGACCAGATCGATGCCGGTGATGAGCTCGGTCACCGGATGCTCGACCTGGATGCGGGTGTTCATCTCGATGAAGTAGAACTCGCCATCCTCGTAGAGGAACTCGAGCGTGCCGGCGCTGCGGTAGCCGACCGCACGGCAGGCCTCGACGCAGCGGTCTCCCATCAGCTTGCGCTGCCTCAGGGTGATCCCGGGGGCCGGCGCTTCCTCGATCACTTTCTGATGGCGGCGCTGCATCGAGCAATCGCGCTCGCCGAGGTGGATCACGTTGCCGTGCGCATCGCCGAGCACCTGGAACTCGATGTGGCGCGGGCGCTCGAGGAATTTCTCCATGTAGACCTGATCGTTGCCGAAGGCGGCGCGCGCCTCGGCGCGCGTGATGCCGATGGCGTTGAGGAGCGACGCCTCGGTGTGCACCACGCGCATACCGCGCCCGCCGCCGCCGCCCGAGGCCTTGATGATGACCGGGTAGCCGATGTCGCGCGCGATGCGCAGGTTCTCGTCGCTATCCTCGCCGAGCGGGCCGTCGGAGCCGGGCACGCACGGCACGCCGTGCGATTTCATGACCTTGATGGCCGAGACCTTGTCGCCCATGGTGCGGATGGTCTCGGCCTTCGGCCCCACGAACACGAAGCCGCTCTTCTCGACGCGCTCGGCGAAGTCCGCATTT
>DASPOP010000114.1:0-2851 GCA_035625955.1 Steroidobacteraceae bacterium
AGCTCGAAGGCGCGCAGCAGCAGCTCGGCGAAGTCCACCACGCCGGTGCGCGCGCAGGCGTCCTCGTACGCCATATAGAGCCTGATCAGCTCGCGGCGCGCCGGATCGCCGCCGTCGGCGAGCTTGGCCGGGCGCCGGCCCGCGTCCTTGTTGGAATTGATGAACCACTGCACCTCGCGCGGCACCCAGCGCGTCTCGTCGAGCTCCTGGGCGCGGATCACCTTCCTGATGAGGCGCTGCTGGTCCTCGGAGTCCATGATCTGGAAGCTCTGCGGCAGTTGCGCCTCGCGCCAGTGGATGCGCAGCAGCCGATGCGCGATGCCGTGAAAGGTGCCGATCCAGAGCGCCGCGGCGGGAATGCCCAGCAGCCGCTCGACGCGCGCGCGCATCTCGCCGGCCGCCTTGTTGGTGAAGGTGACGGCGAGGATCCCAAAGGGCGAGGCGCCCTCGGCCTGGATCACCCAGGCGATGCGGTGCGTGAGCACGCGCGTCTTGCCGCTGCCGGCGCCGGCGAGCACCAGCACCGGACCGACCGGGGCGGTGACGGCGGCGCGCTGCGCCTCGTTCAGCGGATCGAGGATCGGGGTCAGATCCATAGGGCGCGCATTTTACGGGAAAGCCCGCGCCCTCAGGCCTCCGCCTGGTCCTGCTCGCGCATGTAGCGGGCCAGCGCCACCGCAAAGCTCAGCACCACCGGGCCGATGATGAGCCCGAGAATGCCGAACGCCGAGGCGCCGCCGATGGCACCGACGAAGATCGCGAGCGTCGACACTTCCATGTGCCGCGAGGTGAGCAGCGGGCGCAGCAGGTTCTCGAGCAGCCACATCCCCACCGTCCAGCAGCCGATGAAGATCGCCGCCCCCCAGCGCCCGGCGAAGGCGAGGTAGATCGCCGCCGGAATCAGCACGATGGCCGAGCCCGAGGGCAGGAAGGCGGCGATCACGCCGAGCACGCCGAACACCACGGGCGAAGGGAGTTTGGCGATCGCGAAGCCGATGCCGACGATGATGCCCTGGATGAAGGCGGTCGCCACCGAGCCGAACACCACGGCGCGCGTCACCGAGGCGAGATAGTCGAGCAGGCGATGGCGCCGCTCGGTCGTGGTCGGGATGAGGTGCTCGAGGGCGGTGAGCATCGCGCGGCCGTCCTGCAGGAAGAAATACAGCATGAACAGCATCATGAAGAAGCCGACCAGCGTGCCGAATACCCCGAGCGCCACGCCGCCGCCGGCGGCCGCGGCGCGCTCGAGCAGCGCCTGCAGGCTGCTGTCCATCCAGCCCTGCACCTGCACGAGGCTCACCGAGGCGTTTTCGCGCGCCCAGTCGATCGCGCCGCCGATCAGCGGGATGGCCGAGAGGCGCTCGATGATCTCGGGGCCGGAGAGGATGGTGCGGCCGCGGAGCGATTCGATGACATGTGCGACCTGGCCGGCGAACACCGCCCCCAGCACCGCGAGCGGCGCGAGCACCAGAAAGGGCGTGAGGCCGGTGAGGATGCCGGCGGAGAGCGCCCGCCGGCCCTTCAGGCGCCGGCTGAGCGCCTCGTGCAACGGATGGAGGATGAAGGCGAGCACCGCCGCCCAGCCGAGCTCGGCGCGCAGCGGCAGCAGGATCTCGTAGAGCAGCCAGGCGATCACGGCCGCGAACACGATCTGGAAGCAGCGGCGGTAGAACTGCGATTGCATGCGGGCCCCTCACCTCAGCCTCGGGCGGGAAGGCGAAGCCTAGCCGGAACGGCCGCGCGGTGCGACGGCGGCCGAGGCGGCGCTCTCACCAGCGGTTGCGGAGCTCGCGCAGCTTCACGAACACGCTGCGCGCATCCGGGTGCTCGCCGAGCTCCGGGAACTTCTCCCTGAGCCGCGCGATCACCTGCGGGTTCTGCAGCCGGAAGAAGCTGTTGATGCGCTTTTCCTCCGCGAGCGTCGTCACCGTGGCGGCGGCCGGGTCCATACCGCGCGCGCGCTCGAGCAGCGCGGCCGCATCGCGGTTGGCCGGCTCGCGGTCGAGCGTGAACTCGAGGTTGCGCGCGAGATATTCGTGGCCCGGGAAGACGCGCGTCGCCTCATCGAGGCGCGCCAGCTGGGTGACGAAGGTGTCGTAGAGCGCCTCGGGGTCGCCGCCGTTGTAGCAGTTGCCGGCGCCCGCATTGAAGAGCGTGTCGCCGCAGTAGAGCGCGGGCGGCTGAGCGTGGGCGAGCAGGCAGACGTGGGTCATGGTGTGGCCAGGGGTGTCGAGGACCTCGAGCTCGACGGTACGCCCGACGCGGATGACGTCGCCGCGGTTCAAGCCACGATCGACTCCGCCGATGCGCGCGGCCGCCCCGGCATGCGCCAGGATCTTCGCGCCGGTCTCGGCCTTGAGCCCGGCGTTCCCGCCGGTGTGGTCCTGGTGCTCGTGCGTATTCACGATCTGCGTGATCTCCCAGCCGCGGCGCTGCGCCGCATCGAGGCACATGCGCCACTCGAGCGGATCGACGGCCAGCGCCTCGCCGGTCTCCTCACAGGCGATGAGGTAGTGAAAATTGCGTAACGAGTTCCCCGACCAGATGCGTTCCGTGAGCATGAGCCGCCCTTTTCGCTGCAGTTTCTGTGGTCTCCCCGCAACGTACCGCGAAGCCCGGCCGCGCGCCATAATGGACGCATGGCGCATACGTTTCTGTTCGAGCCGGCCGTGTGGATCGCGACAGGAACGTTCTGGCGGGGAGACGGCGAGCCGCTCGAGGCGGTGGGCCGCACCGAGATCGCGCACCGCGACCAGTGCTGGCTGCTGTCGGGCATCCTCAAGGTCCTCGGCGCCCCGCCGGTCGAGTTCGTGCACGCCTATCTCATCGAGCCGCCGGCGGCCGACGGCGG